>JADLHS010000258.1 GCA_020848635.1 Limisphaerales bacterium | reverse complement strand
TGGCCCCGACGAATATCGTGGTACTGGGCGACTCCGTGGTTTGGGGCGAATACGTGTTGCCGGACGGCACCTGGTCGCACTTTCTGAATCAGGAGATCGGCGCCACCAACCGATTCATCAACGCGGGCGTCAATGGGCTTTTCCCGCTCGCCTTGGAAGGATTGGTCCGCTGTTACGGCCGACCGCTGAGCGGGCAGAAAGTGATTCTGCATTGCAACCTCCTTTGGCTAACCAGTCCCAAAGCCGACCTGAGCACGGCCAAGGAAGAATCATTCAACCATGCTTCCTTGGTGCCCCAGTTCTTTCCGCGCATCCCCTGTTACCGGGCGGATGCCAGCGATCGCCTGAACGTGATTGTGGAGCGGAATGTTCCTTTCTTCGCCTGGGTGGGTCACTTGCAGAACGCCTATTTCGGCCAACAAAGTATTCCCAAGTGGACGCTGGCCGAGGCAGGGGGCGATCCACCACGCTATCCCAACGTCTATCGCAACCCGTTTTCCCAAATCTCCCTGACGGTTCCCAGTGAGCCGCTGGACGATCCGCAACGCGGCCCGCTTAGCCCGCGGCACAAGCCATGGTCCACGAACGCCAGCGGTTCGACTCAATTCGAGTGGGTCGCGCTCGATCAATCGCTCCAGTGGCAGGCCTTCCAACGGACGGTGCAGGTGTTGCGCGCGCGCGACAACGCCGTGTTCGTGGTGTTGGGGCCATTCAACGAACATCTCATGGCTCCGGAGAATCGGCCGGCCTATCGGCAGATTCACGGTGAAATCGCCGCGTGGCTGGCCCGCAACCAAATTCCCCACTGGATTCCCGAACCCCTGCCTAGTGCATTGTATGCGGATGCCAGCCATCCCTTGACCGAGGGCTATCAATTACTCGCAAAACGGCTGGGCGGTGATACGATATTTCAAACATGGATGAGCGCAAAATAACGCCTTTTCCGGGATGAAAGCGAATCGCCAACTCGCCAATTTCCTGGGCTGGCTTGGGTTTGCCGTGCTGGTTTCCGCCAGTGCCGCAGAGCCGATTAGCTACAATCGTGATGTCCGGCCGATTCTCTCGGACAGCTGCTTTCATTGTCACGGCCCGGACCAGAAAACACGCAAGGGCAAGTTCCGTCTGGATGTCCGGGAAGATGCGGTTGCCAAGGGCGCAATTGTTCCCGGCAAACCGGAGGCGAGTGAGTTCATCACCCGCATCTTCACTGAGAACCCGGAAGAGGTAATGCCGCCCGCTGAATCTCACAAGACGCTGACCACCGCCCAGAAGGAGTTGCTGCGGCGGTGGATTGCAAGCGGGGCCAAGTATGAAAAACACTGGGCCTACGTTCCCCCGACCCGGTCGGTGCTGCCGCCAACCCAGAATCCGATTGATGCACTCATCCGCCAACGGTTACGCGGACTAGGGCTCAACCCTGCAGCGCTGGCGGATCGGCGGACGCTGGCACGCCGGCTTCACTTCGATCTGGTTGGTCTGCCGCCGAAGCCGGAAATAGTGGAAGCGTTCTTCCAGGAAAAATCGCCGGACGCCGTTTCGCGACTCATTGAACAACTCATGGCTTCGCCCCAGTACGGCGAGCGCATGGCGATCGGCTGGCTCGATGTGGTGCGCTTTGCCGACACGATCGGTTATCACTCCGACACGCCCCGCAATATCTGGCCATATCGCGATTACGTCATCAAAGCCTTCAACGAGAACAAACCCTTCGACCAGTTCACGCGCGATCAGCTCGCGGGCGATCTGTTGCCCGCAAGCACCCGCGAACAGAAAGTCGCCTCCGCTTTCAATCGCCTGTTGCTGACGACGGAGGAGGGCGGCGCGCAACCGAAGGATTACGAAGCTCGCATGTTGACGGACCGCGTTCGGGCCGTGAGCAGCGTTTGGTTGGGCCAGACAATCGGTTGCGCCCAGTGTCACGACCACAAATTTGATCCAATCAAGCAACGGGATTTTTATGCCTTGGGCGCATTCTTTGCGGACATTCAAGAGCCGATCATCGGGGCCCGCGAGCCGGGGATGTTGGTGCCGGACGATTTGCAGTCCGCGGAACTCGGGCGGCTCGATGTGGCCATTGCTGGCGCGCAGAAGGAATATGATTTGCCCCATCCGGAATGGGCCAATGCCTATGCCAAATGGCAGAAGGCGCAGATGGATGCCGCGGTTCAGGAGCGTCGCTGGACGGCGCTGACTCCGGTGGTTGCGGAATCCGCCAGCGGCGGCCAACTCAAAATTGAATCGGACCATTCCGTGCTTGCCACTGGCAAAAAGGGCGATTCGGACACCTACACCATTTCGTTCACCAACATGGTGAGTGCGGTCGTCGGATTTCGGATCGAAACCCTGCCGCACGACAACCTGCCGGCCAGGGGGCCGGGGCGCGCGGAGAATGGCAACTTCGTTTTGACGGAAGTGACGGCGAAGATCCAGCGGTTGGATCAAACGACGAAGGTGATTGCCTTCACCTCCGCACGGGCGGATCTCGAACAGGTCGGTGATAGCAAAGCGAATGGCCACCCAACTTATGCCGCGGCGGCCACCATTGATGGCAATGCCAAGGATGACCGTTACGGCTGGGCAATCCTTCCCGAGGCCGGGCAGCCGCATCAACTCGTGCTGGCCGTGGCCGCGCCGCTCACGTTGCAACCCGGCGAAACGTTGACCCTTGAACTTGCGCAGAACCGCGCCGGGCATTTGCTCGGGCATTTCCGCGTCGGCATCACGACAAACTCGGACGCCTTGCAGGCGACCTTGCGCTTTCCGCCAGCGAAGGAAATCAGCGACCTGTTGCTGGTCGCCGCTGACCAACGTGACGAGCCGCAGCAGGCAAGGCTGTACGCCCACTTCAAGCAAGTCGCACCTGAAACAGCCTGGCCGCGCGACCAGCTTGCTGCCGCCCGCAAGGCGAAAAGCGACTTTGAACGCAAGGTTCCACGCTGCTTGGTGTCCGTTTCCGCCAGCGAGCCGCGCACGGTGCGCCTGCTGCCGCGGGGAAACTTTTTGATCGAAACGGGCGAGATCATGCAACCGGCGCTGCCGCCCTACTTGGTGACCTCCTCCCAAGGTGGAAGCAATCGTACGTTGACTCGCCTCGATCTGGCGGACTGGCTGGTGGCGCGGGACAATCCGCTCACGGCGCGGGTGGTGATGAACCGGCTGTGGAAGCAATTCTTTGGCGTCGGCCTTTCCAAAGTTGTGGATGATCTTGGCGCCCAGGGAGAATTGCCACCGAACCAGCCGCTGCTCGACTGGCTCGCTTGTGAGTTCATGGATTCGGGTTGGGATGTTAAGCACATGGTCCGCTTGATCGTCAATAGCGAGGCCTACCAGCGGACCTCCGTGCCCTCGAAAAAACAGCGATCCCGGGATCCGTTGAACCGGGAGCTTGCCGGGCAAAGCCGTTGGCGACTGGATGCTGAATTGGTCCGGGACAATGCGCTGGCGGTTTCGGGCCTCTTGGTCGGGGACAAGATCGGGGGGCCGAGTGTGAAGCCTTATCAGCCCGACGGCTACTGGGAGAATTTGAATTTCCCGGTGCGCAGCTACGATCCCAGCATGGGCTCGGACCAATACCGTCGTGGGCTCTACGTCTGGTGGCAGCGCTCGTATCTGCATCCCAGCATGGTGGCGTTCGACGCGCCGACGCGGGAGGAGTGCGCCGCGGAGCGCAATCGCTCGAACATCCCGCAGCAGGCGCTCGTGCTCTTGAACGATCCAACCTACATCGAAGCCGCACGGGCGCTGGCGGTGCGGATGTTGACGGAGGGCGGCGGCAATACGCAAGCGCGCCTCACCTGGGCTTGGCGGCAAGTGCTTTCCCGAACGCCGCGGGCCGACGAACTGAAAACAATGGAGGCGTTGCTTGATCAGCAACTCGCCGCCTACCGCGCCGACCCCGCCGCCGCGCAGGCGCTGCTGAAGATCGGTCAGTCGTTACTCCCGCAAGCTGCCGATTCCGCGGAAGTCGCGGCCTGGACCAACCTCGCCCGGGTGTTGTTGAATTTGCATGAAACCATCACGCGCTCTTGACCGATCATGAATCCGCATCCTGAACTCCGGCAGTTTTTGGCCCAGCGCGAGACGCGGCGGTCTTTTCTGGGCCGCACGGCCCAGGGCCTCGGGGGACTGGCATTGGCCTCGTTGCTCCACCCGACGCTTCTTTCCGCCGCCGCGGCGGCCACGCGCAAGGACAAGTGGACCGGGGCCGCCTATCCGCTCGATTATCCGCAAAAAGTTAAACGCGTCATTTGGTTGAGCATGGCCGGTGGGCCCTCGCATCTGGAGACGTTCGATTACAAACCCAAGCTGGCGCAGATGCACGGCGAGCCGATGCCCGAGTCGTTCACCAAGGGCAAACAGATTGCCCAGTTGCAGGGACAAAAGCTGATCTGCTTTGGACCGCAGCATGGTTTCAAGAAGTTCGGCCGCAATGGCACGGAAGTCTGCGAACTCTTCCCGCACATTGGTTCGGTGATGGATGAAATTTGCCTCATCCGTTCGATGACCACCGAGGCCATCAATCACGATCCGGCGCACATGTTCATGAACACCGGTTCGCAGATCGCCGGCCGGCCCAGCATGGGCGCGTGGACGACTTACGGTCTGGGGGCGGAGACCGAGGATCTGCCTGGCTTTGTGGTGCTGACCTCGCTCGGTCAGGGCGGGCAAAATCAGCCGATTGCGGCGCGGCAATGGGCGGCGGGTCTGCTCCCCAGCCGCTTTCAAGGCGTGCATCTGCGCGGCAAAGGCGACCCCGTGCTGTATCTCAGCACGCCGGCCGGGGTCACTCACGCCCAACAAAAGGAAGTGGTGGATGCCATCAACCACATCAACGCGAAATACGATACCATCGTGGATGATCCGGAGATCGCGACGCGCATCGTGCAGTACGAAATGGCTTTTAAGATGCAGACCAGTGTGCCGGAGTTGATGGATATCAAACCGGAGGGGGCGAAGACGCTCGAACTATACGGCTGCCAGCCCGGCGATGGATCGTTCGCGGCCAATTGCCTCCTCGCCCGCCGGCTGGCCGAGCGGGGCGTGCGCTTTATCCAGCTTTACCACAAGGATTGGGACCATCACGGCAGCGTGAAGGCTGGGATCCAGTTCAAAGCCCAGGAAGTTGACCGGGCCTGCATGGCGCTGATCACGGACCTCAAACAGCGCGGGATGCTGGACGGGACATTGATCGTCTGGGCGGGTGAATTCGGGCGCACGCCGATGAGCCAGGGCGGCGACGGACGGGATCACCACAACGCCGGTTTCAGCATCTGGCTCTGCGGGGGCGGCCTCAAGCCGGGGTTCGTTTACGGCGCCACGGACGAATTGGGTTACACCGCCATCGAAAACCCCGTGGATGTCCACGACTTGCACGCCACGATGCTGCGCCTCCTCGGGATCGAACACACGAAACTATCGGTAAAATTCCAGGGCCTTGATGCGCGTCTGACCGGCATTGCCGGCAAAACGATCACGGACATTCTCTCCTGAATCCCAGATCGGCGACCGCGGTTGGAAACGTGCCCCGGCGGCTACCACTATCGCTCCCGGATCGTCCCGCTCCTCCGATAACCCAGCGGATGGTCAGCCAGAACGCCGGCGCCGGCAACAGGGTGGGGCGGGCCGACGCCAGGAGCGTTTCGAAAAGCAAAAGGCCAAGGGACGACTTCAAAAAACTTCCTGGCCTGCCCTGTGAGCCGCAGGCGTTTACTGGGCGGGTCCAACAACAGATGGAAAGGACGCTCGGCGCGATCCCAGGCTCAGACCAGGCGACGCCACTCCCGCGCCTGTCCTTTCCGATCCTTTGGTGGTGCTCTCATCGGGAATGTTCTCATGTGCGACCAAACGTAACAGAACCTCTGGCTCGCGAAGCGGAACATCTGCGTCTCGGTTATAGGCAATCACGAGCCAATCCTTATTGCAAGGCGCCTCCAAACGACAGACAGCCTCGCCCCAAGCAAACTCTCTTTGCCCCGCAAGGTCCGAGTTAATCACACCCTCGTGAAACGCCCTACGATCAGCATCTGCCACTGTGCCTGGCTCGTAGAACGGGTGCTGATGCGAAAGAAGGACAACCTGAACGCGGCCCTGATGTGAAGAAAGCGCTTCCACCTCGAAAGTGCCGTGTTCAGACGGATGAAAGCCAAGAAGGTGTCGCTTCCATCCCTTCAGCGAGAGAGTCTGCGTCGCGTGGGACAACTCAATGGCGCGATGCGGCGCAATGTGAAAATCATCACGAAACGATATCTCTCCTGTAACACGGTTGATCATCGCGAGCAACGTTGCGACTCATCGACCCGCGCCTGTGACTCCCTGCGTGGAACTGCGACGCGATCGCGGGGTTTGGTGCAGCCGGTCTCGTTAGACATTGCCTTCATCAGTAAATCCGAATGTCACGGCCAATGATAACACAAGGGAGAACCAAGTAATAAGTGGGAAGACAAACTGAAGCGGCCAAACAGCCTCAATATCAAAAGGCCCAAAGTGATGTACAATGTAAATCCAAGCGTAACAAAAACCGACAAGCACCACGAGGTTTGTAGCGAAAAGGCTGAACAACAGCTTTGCTTTAAATGACCAATGCCGATGAAACACCATAAAAATCGGCCAGTAAAACAAGCCTCCGAAAATAGCGATGAATGAAAGTGCATCCACGTCGCGATGTCTAACTTGAAGGAGTGTATCCCGCAGGCCGCCGCGCGCAAGTGTTCGCGTTGGTGGGGAGGTGGTGCGGCGGGCCGGGAGATACACTGCAGTTAGACTAAGCCGCAGAACCCGCTACGGCGAGTTACTGGGGAAGGTAAATCCGTGCCTGCTCCTGGGCGGGTTGGCGAGCGTTTATTCCCCCAATGGGGCATGCTTGGAAGCAACGGCCCGTCCTGGCGGAAGCCCTCCGGGAGGTCGCCAATTCAGAGTGGATCTTGGCCAGGGTCCGGACGCAGCCGGAACCGATGGGGGACGGCGGCGTTGGGTTGGTCCAGCGGCAGGTTGAAGGTGAGGCGGAACTTCCGAATCTCGGCGTCGAAGCCGACTTGCCAGAAATCATGCCCGTGAACGCTTTGATCCACCGGCTGCCAGCCGCCCGCGGAGAACTGCTCCAGTGCGTAGCCGCGATGATGTTCCAGACCGGTGAAGGTGATGGGCACATAGCCCAGGCCGCCGGTCACGGACACTTCCGCACGCTGGGAGCGATCCACGGCGATCACCAAGGGTTGACAGCCGAGCACGCGGCCGCGGGTGGCTTGGGCGGCCAGCGCATTTCCGGCGGCTTCACGGTGGGTAAGACGCCAAGTGTTGGCGTCGCGGGCCAGGGCGTCGCGGAAGCCCGCGTTCGGTCCGTAATAGGTGCCCGCTACGCTCGGGTGAACGACCAGTTCAATATCCGCCTCGACGAAATCGCCGGGCTCCAATCGACGCAAGCCCGCCGGGGGCGCCAGTTCCAGGGCGGTGCGGTAATTGCCCTTGCCCCATTCCGTGAGAAACACGGCGAGCCGCGGGGCCGGGCAATCCCGGCCGCCGAGGCGGGCTTTCCACGAACGCACGATCCAGCCGCGAGTGGCGCCGCCATCGCCCTTGGCCGGATCGCCATGCTCGGCATGGGCGGACACCCAGGCGGCGGGCCCCCGCAGCAGCACGTCCTGCCGTTCGTAGCGCCAACTGCCTTGGCCGGGCGACCATTCCTTGATCAGCCCGTCGGCATTGCCAATGGCGAGGCGGTCGAAGGTGTTGCCGTCGTAGTAATCCGCGCCGAGTTGGAAAAATGCTAGCCGGCTGAAATTCACGGGCCGTTTCACCTGATAGCGCAAATGTTGGAACACCCGCACATGGTCGTCCACCCGCGGCAGCGATACGATCATCTCGGCCGCAATCGCACCGTCCGAAAAGACCTCGTGGTATCGGGTGCGGGTGAGGTTGGGGCCGGGCGCGACATAGTCGCCTCGTGTGCCGGCAAACGGGACGAAGCGGTTGGTCGCATCGAAGAGCACCAGGTAATCGCCGCCGCCAACGTTGCTGGTCCATTCCCAGGGTTTGCCACTTTTCCCAACCGCCACCAGCAAGGGTCGCACGTCGGTGATGAAGCATCGTCGTTGAACGCGGCCCGGTTCGAAGCAGATGGATTCGCCGAAACTGCCGATGGCATTCTGATCCCAGAACTGGTTGTGCCCCCAACCGACCAGGCTGAGTTGCGCGTGCGACGCCGCGAACACCCCACCCCAGCGGGCATAAGTCATCGCAAACTGGAGTGTGTTGGTTTGGTGGGGCGGAAGCCGCACGATCGTGGAGCCGTGAAACCACGGACCTTGATGACGCAAGGCGACTTTCTCCGGATTGATGTGCCAGTTCTTGGAAACCTGGATCGGGATGCCGGTGGGAAAACCGTCGGCGTCGAGCCACAGCGGGGTGAAGCCGGTGATGGGCAGATAGTTCGTCTCACAAAACCGCAGCCGCACGACGCGCTCGACGTCGGAGTCGTTGGCTAACTCAACGCGCCAGCGATCGAGGCGATCCAGATGTTCCTCGGGATAGTACGTGCCTTTGGCGTTACTCCACGGTTGGTTTTGCAGATTGACTTCGAAGGCGTCGAACTCCGGGACATACGTGACGACCGGGGCGTTGCTGGTCGTGAGAGCGGTGACGCGGGGCAGGGGAAATGAAGGTTGGGTAGCCCGGGGTCGGGCACGCTTCGGCGGGACGGCGGCGGCCACCCAGGCACGGCGAATCGCGCCCGCCGGCCAGTCGCCGCCCGGGGCGCCGGACCTATCGGTGGCGGTGGTCAGGCCGCGGGTTTGCAGATGAAACCGGAGCGAGGCGGCGGCGAAGGTTTCGCGCGGGGTCACCTCGACCAGAAAAGAAACCCGATCCGGCCAGGCGGCGATTTCCAAATGGGCGTCGGCGTTCAACGGGTTGCCCTGCGCGTCGCGGAAGATCAGCCCGTCGAAATCCACCCGTTGCAACACGTTGCCGTATTCTACGAAGCGGACGGGATAGAAGAATGGATCTTTCGGCGTGGGCAAAGCGGTGCAGCGGAAATCCGTCTCGCCGACACGAATGGACAGTTCAAATTCCGCGGGTGGGAGATTGAGCAGGCGCTCGTTGCTTTCGCGAAAGACTTCATCGCGCGTCGAGCCGGAGAGCCGGCCGAAATGCGGCAGCTTTAACTGCAGGGTGTCCACGACCAGTCCGTAGCGACCGGTGCGGAAGCAAAGCAAGCGGCCCGCTGGCTTCGTGTCGTAACCGACCGGTTGCTGGTGAAAGTAGGGCGGGCCGTCTGCCCACCACAGAAAGCCGAAGTCGTTTGCGGCGGGCAGGGGCAGGATAGGGGACGCGCCCAAGCCGCCGGTGGTGAGCAGCGCGGATAACAACGCGAGCCAGCCGAGCAGCGGCGAGCGGCCAAAGGGCAAAGGCAGCCAGCGGTTCATTAATTTGAGGGGCGCCAGAGGCCTGCCGGCCCGAGTCAGAGACGCAGGAAAATCTTGCGCTGATAGAGGAAACGCAAAAACCAGAAGCCCAGCGCCAGCGTCGTCAGCGCGAGCACCAATTCGCCGTAGACCCCGAAACAGTGGTTTATCTCCCCACCGACCAAGCGCGTCGCGAGCCCCTCGAAATCAATAAAAAGTCCACCGAAATAGATCGTAATGGCGTTGGCGCCAATCCAGACAAACGGCATGGCCCATTTTTGCCATTTCCACACATCAATGACCTGATAAAACGCGGCGAGCAGCAGGCAACTGTAACCGCCCGCGACCAGCACGAAGGAAGAGGTCCAGATTTTTTTAATGACCGGGAAGTTCAGGTGCCAGAGCCAGCCTGCGGCGAGGCAGGCGAGGCCGCCGGCGATGAGATAACCGACCTTCTTCCGATCCGGCAAGGCTGGGTTCTTGAGTAGCAGACCGGCGAAGACGCCGAGCAGGCAACTGGCAACGGCCGGCAGTGTGCTCAGCAGGCCCTCGGGGTCGTGGTCCCCGTCCCACTTGCGCAAGGGCAGGAACTGTTTGTCCACGTAGTTGGTCAGGTTCATGCCTTCCGCGAAATTGCCGGCGCCGTGGCCCGGGACGGGCACGAAGGACAGAAGCGCCCAGTAGCCGATCAAAATCCCGGCGCAAACGCCGACCAGGGCCTTGGGCTTGAGATAGCAGAACAGAAGGCTGGCGAACAGATAACACAGCGCGAGGCGTTGCAGCACGCCGAGCAGCCGGATCTTCTCAATGGGCGTTGACAGCCCGCCGTAATAGACGATGCCCAGCAAGTAGAGCAGGGCGGAACGACGGAGGATGCGAAGGACCGCCGTCCGCCGGCCCGATTGGGCAATGGATTTCGTCAATGAAAACACCAACGATACGCCGATGATGAAAACAAACAGCGGGAAAATCAGGTCCTCGAAATGAAACCCGGCCCAGGGTTTGTGCTCGAGTTGATCCGCCAGCAACTTGATCGGCCCGGTGTCGGAGATTTTTCGCAGACCGCGCACCAAGCTTTCGGCGCCCACAATCCAAAACATGTCGAAACCGCGGAGGGCATCCAGGGAAATGAGCCGCTGCGCGATAGGCGCAGCGGCGGTGGCGAGCGGATTAAGTTTAGGCATGATGGCGGTCGGGCGGGGCAAGCGGAATACCTCGGGATTTTACGATCGCAGTGGATGCTAAATGCCCGACTCGGCGGTCTATTTCTTTTTATCCCAGTTCTGATCCTTGACGATCTGGTCGAGCTGGGCGACCGGCTCGGCGTCGGCGGGAATGACGTTGAAGCGGACCAGATACCTGGTGATGTCGCGCAGGTGCTTGATTTCATCCTTCTTCGCCGCGAGCTCGGCGGGGGAAAGCTTCTGGACACTTTCCATATATTGGGTCGCGAGTTGTTGTGCTTTTTCTACCGTTTCCTCGTCCTGCTCATAAACGAGGGACTCCGTCAACCGCAGCAATTCGGGCAGCGGATTGGCGGCGTCTTTCCGGCTGGGCGCATCCTTGCGGATCATCGCGGCGGTCTCGGCGCGCTTGGTCATGGTGGCGTCGGTGCTGAGATAGCCGTCGGTGCCGCCCTCGATGGCGCGCGGCGGCAAGGGACGATACCAGATGTTCCGGTAGCGGACGGGGTTGCCATGGTCCTGCAACTTAAGCGGGCCGGCGGCCGGGAAGGGACTGGGTTTGCTGCGGCTCATGTGGCCGGTGGCGCCTTCGAGCATGGTGTGATCCTGCACCAGGACGCCGTTCTCAAAGACGGTGATGTAGCCGGGATCCAATTGCTTTCCATCCTTGTAAACCGGCCGGCGGAAGACAATGTCGTAGGCTTGAAACTCGCCCGGCGGGCGCAAGGCATTAACCAGCGGGGGATTCACGCCATAGACCGAACCGGCGGAGCCATCCGGGTAAGTCGGGTTGTTGTAATTGTCCAGCACCTGGATCTCGACCAGGCCCATGAGGAAAACGCCACTGTTGCCCCGGCCCTGGCCATTGCCCTCGACTTTGGTGGGCGCGGCCCATTCGACGTGGAGCTGGCAGTCGCCAATGCTCTCCTTGGTCCGAACGTAACCCGAGCCGGGCACGCACTCCATCGCGCCATTCTTGGCGACCCATTTGGTGGGAACGCCGGTACCCTCATCCGCCTCCCACTTCGAGAGATCAGTGCCATCGAACAAAATTACGGCGTCCGCGGGCGGCGTCCCCGGTTGTTCCTGCGAACTGAAGGTGCCGGGCGCGACCACTCTTGGCTGGGGCCGGTTCGCGTCGTGCACGGCCCAAGGATGATGGTCATCCGGCGCGTCGCCATAGAACGGTGAGCCAACACTAGCGGCCCGGCCCGCGGAAGCGAGCGTGAGGGCGGCGCAAAAGGTGATCGAGGAGGAGAGTGGATTCATAATGTTATTAAAAGTGTGAACGCAGTTTGTACTGGTGGCGAGGCCCATGTCGAGCCTTGGTTGCCGGGGCCGAAAACGGCATGACAGTGACTCCGCCCCTGCCGGCTTAAGGCAGCGTTGCGGGGCCAGGTGCGGCGGCGGCCTACTTGGCGTTCCGGTGAATGGCTTCTTTCTTCGCCTCGAGTTCCGCGGATAAAGTCTTCCGTTCGTGGGTAAGCTGCTGTTGGAGCTGCTCAACCTTTTCGCCTTCTCCGGCGTTGGCCGCCTTCATGATTTCGTCCTTCAGAGCCAGCTCGCGCTCGGCGACTTTGGCTTTGGATTTCATTTCAAGTTCCGCGATCTGCTTTTTTTGGGCGGTGGAAAGTTTGATGGCCGGCGCGGTTTTGCTCAACCGTTCCATCGCGAGTTCGTAAGAGCTTTTCATTTGCGGATGCTAGCAGAACCCGAGTTGCAAACCAACCCTACTTCTTTTTCCAGGGCATGGCGGGAAATTGCTCCGGTGGTTTCATCGGGGGCGGTTTGGGTTTGGCCAGCGCAAGGTCGGGATCGCCGGCGGTGGCGGATGGCTGGCCCGGGAGTGCCGGATCATCCCGCCAGGAGGCGATCCGCGCTTGCAGGCCGTGATGCTCGGCGACCGCTTTGTTGCCGGCTTTCATGTAGAAAAGCGAGAGGTTCGTGTGGACGAGCTGTTCCCGGGGCTTGAGTTTCTCCGCCTTGTGCCCTTCGGCGATGGCCCTGGCGAAATCGCCTTTGCGGTAGTAGGCCATGCCCAAGGACAGCTGCGCGTCGAAATGGGTCGGGTCCGCGGTCAGGATCGCGGTCAACTTCGCAATCGTGCTGTCAAAATTTCCCGTGCTAAAATCAAATAGCGCGTCGTCGTATTGATCCTGGAGGTTCATTTGTCTGGGCGGAACGGCGCGGAATGGGTTTTCGACATTGCCCGATGGAGTTCAATCCGCATAGGAAAAGACTAGGTGGCCGGTGGAGAAACACAATGCTGCTTCCTGAAAGGAAACAAACCCGCTCGGTGGGGGGGAGGCTCCTGACGAGCCGGCTCGCGCGGACGCTCGCCCCACCCAAATAAGAATTTGTGACACATACCCTTCAAAGGATTGCGGAAGCCGGAAGCTCCGCTCCATAATCTGCGCATGGACAAAGACAAAGTCGCCGAGATGCTCGTCGAAATCGGTACCCTCCTGGAACTAAAGGGCGAAAACCCTTTCAAGACCCGCGCCTATGCCAACGCCGCGCGGACGCTCGAAGGCTTGAGCGAGCCCCTTGCCAAACTCGTCGCCGAAAAGCGGCTCGGCGAAGTCAAAGGCATCGGCGAAGCGCTCGAACAAAAGATCACCGAACTCGTCGAGACGGGGAAACTCAAATACTACGAGGAGTTGAAAGCCTCCATCTCGCCGGGCCTCGTCGAGATGCTCGACATTCCCGGGCTCGGGCCCAAGAAGATTCAGGCGCTCAACAAAAAGCTCGGCGTGGATTCCATCGCTAAGCTCGAAGCCGCCTGTCAGGCCGGCCAAGTTGCCGAACTTGACGGGTTTGGTGAAAAAACCCAGATCAATTTACTTGAAGGCATCGCGCGCAAACGGCAATACGCCTCCAAACATCGCCTCGGTGACGCGCTGACCGCCGCCGAGCCGTTGCTCGACAGTTTGCGGCAACATCCCGACGTGATCCGGTGCAGCACGGCGGGCAGTTTGCGCCGGTCGAAGGAAGTCATTGGCGATATTGACCTGCTGGCCTCCTCAAAGCAGCCAGTCGAAGTCATCGGGTATTTTGTCGCGCAACCCGGCATTATCAAAGTGATCGTCCAGGGCGACACGAAGGCAAGCGTCATTCTCGAAGGCGGCATCCAGTGCGACCTACGCGTCGTGAGCGATGCGGAGTTTCCGTTTGCGCTGGCCTACTTCACCGGCAGCAAGGAGCACAACATCGTCATGCGTCAGCGCGCGATTCAACGCGGCTTGCGGCTCAACGAATACGGCTTGTTCAAATCCAAGGAGGAGACGCGCGACCCGAAATTACTCGTCAAGTGCCCGGACGAAGCGGCGATTTTTTCCGCACTCGACCTCCCGTTTGTGCCACCGGAACTGCGCGAAGACCACGGCGAGTTCGCGGCCGGCGAGCAGGGCGCTTTGCCGAAGCTGGTTGAATGGACCGATCTCAAGGGCGCGTTGCACAACCACTCGACGTGGAGCGACGGCCATAACACGCTCGAAGAGATCGCCGCGGCCATGGAAGAGCTCGGGCTTGCCTACTGGGCGATCACCGATCACTCGAAGGCGTCCTTCCAGGCGAACGGGCTCGACCCGCAGCGGTTGCGGGAGCAACTCCGGGAGATCAAGCAGCTAAATGAAAAGATCGCCGCGCGCGGCAGCGACTTCCGGCTGCTCACCGGGACGGAAGTGGACATTCTCAAAGATCGGCTCGATTTCGATGACGACCTGCTCGCGGAACTCGACGTGGTAGTCGCCAGCCTGCACGTCCCGGCGAACAATGAGGCCGAGAACACCAAGCGCCTCATTCGGGCTGCGGAGAACAAATTTGTACACATGCTGGGCCATCCCTCGGGCCGGCTGTTGCTGGAGCGCGAGCCTTATCCGGTGAATCTGGAGGCGGTGATTGACGCCTGCGCCGCGACCGGCACGTGGATTGAACTCAACTGCAACCCATATCGTTTCGATCTCGACTGGCGGCTCTGGCCGTACGCGAAAAGCAAGGGGGTGAAATGCG
>JADLHS010000257.1 GCA_020848635.1 Limisphaerales bacterium | reverse complement strand
TCGGCGAGCCGCCGGAAACGCCCCTGGTGAGGTTGTAACAGTTGACGGCGGTGTTCAGAGTCACGGTGACGGTCTTGTTGATGAACGCGGTGTCATTCGTGCCGGGCACCAGATTGGGACTCCAGTTGGCAGCGACGTTCCAGTCCCCGCTGGCATTGTTGGTCCAGGTGATGTCGCGCCCCCCGGCGCGTCAGCACCACATCGTTGCCCGTGCCGCCAACATAGTTGACGTGAAACGACTCGTTGCCGATGCGCGCCTGCGAATCCTGTCGCAGACCGGTAAACGTACCGGTCACGGGATCGCTACTGTCATTGTCGATGATGGTGAAGGTTTGCTCCTGCGCGGGCGAAAAACTCCGCGAGCCGCTCAAACTCAGGCCGGTCAGGTTGACAGAGCCGTTCACGTTGAGTTGATCGTAGCCGGTTCCTGGAGTTGTTCCGTTGAGTTCAATTTCTAATTGCCCGTTGCCGCCGGAGGCATCGAGATTATTGCACGTCAAAATTCCCGGCCCGCTTCCCGGCGCAATCGCTGTCGAAACGCCTTTCACATTGATATTGCCGACCATGCCAGGGCCTTGGAGACGTCCTTGGTCGTGCAGATCAACTGGACTCAACGGTTGCACGCCGTCCACTTGCAGCGTTGCGCCGCTGATGTAATTCGTGCCGGTGTAGGTGTTGTTGGCCGTGAGATGAACCGTGGTGAGGCCGAAACAGCCGAGGCCGCCCGCGCCCGAGATCACGCCCGAGAAATCCATATCCCCCGAGACGACGAGATTGGTGTTGAGCAGCACCGGGCCTGACCACGAGCAAGCGCCAACGCTCGTGAGCACCGAACCAGGGAACGTTCCACCCGTGCCCTGGCCGAGCGCAAAGAGAGTTTCGCCCGCGATCGCCACGTTCCGTAACAACAGCGCGCCCCCAAAAAGTTGAGTTGGGCCAGCCGTGTCGCCGAGGGCGTGGAAATGGCGCACGTCGAGAATTCCTTGAACGACTGAGATGGTCGAGTTGCAACTGTTGCTGGCCGTGAGCAACAGCGCCGAGTTGCCGGTCTTACTGAAATTGCCATCGCCGAGTATCTGCGCCTGCATGTCCAGTCCGGCATACACACTGCCGCCGACATAGATAGTGTGCTCGCCGGGTGTGAGCGTGATCTTGCCCTTGATCGTGGGTATCTGGCTGCTGTTGTTGCCGATGGCGGTAATATTGCCATAAAAGCCGAGCAGGCCACCGCTGCCCGCATCCAGAATGGCCGGGCCGGAATCGCTTGAGTCGGTGGTGAGTTCCAGGCTTTGAATGGATTCGGCGTGGTCTTGGAGAAGAAACGCACTGCCACCGCCCACGCGGACGGTCGAGTTATCGCCAATCTGTTCCGACCGTCCGAGCGCCAGGATGCACTGTCGTTCCATGACCAAGTTACCTGTCACTGCCACGCCGGATTGTTTGTCGAGCACCAGTTTGGGGCCAACAACCCCGCCAAAAAAACCAGGCGAGTCGCGCAAGGTCACCGTGCCCTGAAAAGTATTCCCCTGGACCCCGCTGAATTTCACTGTGCCACCACCGCTGTCGGTGTTGCGGTCAACGTAAATACTTCCGGTGCCCGAAATAATTCCATTCACCTCGACCAAGCCGTCCGAGTCAGCGGTCAACAGCAAATTGTGACCGTTCAAATCTACAGCCCCATTCACATGAAGTTCCGAGGCCTGGGCCGTCCAATTTACGAAAAGGCGCACGTTGCCGCCCAATCGGAGGCCGCAGTTGATGGAAACATTCTCCCCATCGCTGGCATCGAGCCGGACGTCGTTGGTAACGGTCAGGGTGTTGCCAGACAACTCCCAATCCGGGGTGAAGAAGTCCGCGCTGATCGAAAACCGCAGGGAACGGACGGTCAGATTCGTCAAATCGTTGAACATCGGGGTCGGGCTAAACAACAGCACATTGTCGTCGAACCACAGGTCTTCCCCAGCTTGGGGACTTCCGTTGGGAGACCAGTTGTCAGCATCGCTCCAGACCTTGAAAACTCCGCCCACGAGCGCACCATTGCCAGTCCAATTGCGGGAGTCGGCGTTGGTGGTTATGGCTTGGCAACCGAGCGCTAGGACCAAAAATCGTCGTAGGAGCTTCGTTTTCATATCAGGGTCATTGGAGATGGCGGTTGAAAGTTAAAGATTTCACCTTCAAAGCAAGAGAGCTCGAACACCGGTTGAACAACTGTTGATTTGGTTGCTGAATTGAAAGCATTAGAACGCATTGAGCTGCTTTCTTCAAGCGGTAATTGCACCATTCGAGGGAAGCTGGCGCGGCCGCCAAGGGATATCAATGCGGGCTTCAACTTGCCTGAAGCCGGCATTTTCAGATTCTCAATTTCATCTTGGCCTATCCTGTGGCTGGAAGCCTTTGCACCTAAGTTGTTAAACCGCTCGCCGATGTAGGAGCATGCGTGGCTCGATTATTCGACGCTGGTCTCCCCGCTTCAATGCGACCCAGTGTTTTCCCAAGAAAGACAAGGTGCCGCCGTGCAAATCCCTAATCCACGCCGCCCCGTGTGACAGCCGTGCAACAGGATTGGGTATGCTTGCACATGCTACGCTACCCATCCGAGCCGCTTGGAGTGCGATGGAGATGTGCAAGGAGTTTTTGGCTGAATTATCCCGTTTTTCCCAGTCCACCTCCATGTCGTTAACAACATCAAGTCCGGGCCTAGCCCTGAAAACATTGGAAATGCTGAACCGCTGATCAGTAATAGCTGGACACCAGTGGATACCAGCTTCGCCCTATCTGTTTTCCAATCGGCCTGAAACTGGCCCAACGAGGCAAGATGAGCATTCGCCCAGTGATGGCGTGAAGTTCAGTTCACAGCGACGGACAGTGTTCACTGGAGGCGCAGCTTTGCGAATTTTCCGTCCTGAGTCGTCTTCAACCGATCGGAAACAATGAACAACCAATCTCTTCTATCGCTGGATCAACAACCCACCATGACCAGGATGGCCCGGCGGCCGGGACATGGGTGGGCTATGTGGCGGCTGTCGCTGGTGCTGCTTCTCCCACAGCTCGCTGCGGCACAAGCTCAGGATTTTATTTACTCAACCAATGGCGGCACGGTCACCATCAATAGCTACACCGGTCTCGGCGGGGACGCAATCATTCCGGGCACGACTGAGGGCCTCCCGGTGATCGGTATCGGCATGAATGCGTCCTATTCCCGCACCAGCGTGACGAACATCACGCTTCCCGACAGCGTCAACTAGCATTGGCAACAGCGCTTTCGCCTGCTGTACGAGCCGGACGAATGTCATGATCGGCAAGGGCCTAACTAATATCGGCTAGCCGCCGTGTTCTTCGGCCAGTCTTACACATTCCCGTTTGTAGGTGGCGTTGAAGCTTTCCATGGTCGCATTGTTGTAGGTTGCCATTTAGACGCAAACCCTCCGGGCGTCGGGTCTTTTGCCCGTGGCCTGCGCTGACTCGGTCGGCACAGCCCGCTGCGGAGGTGCTCCGACCCCGCCGCCTTCCCCACACCCAAAATCCCTCGCCGCAGCGCCCGGCGTAGTTTTCAAGCCGGCTCGTAATAAGCATGGCCGCATGGGAAAATGCCTGTTTATTGGGTTTTTGTGAGGAGGGCCTTTTACCAATGGGTATCCTGGACCTCTGCAGCCGCAAGATCGTTGGCTGGGCCATGAGCGAGCGCATCGACACGGTTCTGGTGTTACAGGCTCTGACCATGGCACTGCTGCATCGCTGTCCTCCGGCCCAGTTGCTCCTCCATACCGATCGCGGCGTCCAATACGCCAGCGACGATTATCGTCAAGCGCTCGGCGCTGCCGGCTTGATCGCCTCCATGAGCCGCCGCGGCAAATGCTACGACAACGCCACCATGGAAAGCTTCTGGGCCACCCTCAAACTGGAACTGGTCTATCGCCGTGGCTTTGAGACGCGCGCCCAGGCTCGCACGCATATCTTCGACTACATCGAAACGTTCTAGAATCGCCAGCGCACCCAGAGCGCGCTGGACTATCATTCACCCGCTGACTTCGAACTCCTTAACAACTAAATGACCCGCTTTTACCGCACGTTTTTTTCGAAGCAAGCCCAGATTCACTATGATCCCGTCGTGAAGAAGGCTTACCGCAAAGGCCTCGTGGGAACCACCTCGGTTAACAACCACCCCCCCGCCCTGCCCCTCCCGATCCGTTAACAGTGTATCTGGCGCAAACATGGGTGGAGATGTCCTGAATGTGTATAGACCCGATTACATCAATCGTGTTTGAGTCATCACAACGTAACGGCCCTGCCCGTCCGTAGGTGAACTGACTAACCGATGCGCGGTGGGAAACCAGGAGCGGACATGAGGGCCGCCACGATATTGGCCGAGGCAAATCTAGAAGTTATGGGTTAAGGAAACGGGAGAACCATGGCACAGGCCATTTTAGTTGAATCGATCCAAATGGGCGACCGTTGCGATACTGAATCCGAGAATGCTCGAGTATTGCACCCGAGTGTCCGATCTCGTCAACTCAGTAGAAAATCTAGAACCATGACTGCGCGTTTGGTCCGGGCTGCGCCGCGTGCCTCCCAAGCTTCGCGACCCAGCATTCCTATTACGCAGCCTTGGTTCGAGGACTCGCGACCCCGCGCCAAATCGATCACCTTGTTCAAACTCCGCCCCAGATGAACATCCTCGTTCAGGACTTTCTTCATCACAGCGCCCGCTGGTTCCCGGACAAGGTGGCGCTCGTCTGTGGCGGGAATCGACTGACCTATGCACAACTGGAGAACGCTGCCAATCATTTCGCCTACCAACTTCAGAACTTGGGCATCGCCCGGGGCGATCGGGTCGCAATCCATCTGGCAAACTCAGTCGAAGCAGTAGTGGGCATTTTCGCCGTCCTGAAGGCGGGCGCGCTGTTTGTGATGGTCAACCGCAACATCAAGACCGATAAACTCACATTCATTCTGAACAACTGCCGCGCCTCTGCTTTGATTACGGACGCGCGTGCCATCGATAATGGGGTTGGCGGAACCCTGTTGGAAAAAGTGTCATCGCTCAGCCACCTTGTTTTCGTTGGGGGCAAGCTGCGCGACCCCTTCGCCGTCCACCCCCGCTGCCACTCGTTTTTCTTTTGCGCAGAAGACACCCAACTCACTCCGCCCACAAACGGCGCCATCGATCTCGATCTCGCCTGCCTCATCTACACCTCTGGCACCACTGGCGAGGCCAAGGGCGTGATGTGCGACCACAGCAACGTCGTGTTTGTCACGCGGTCCATTGTGCAATCCCTCCGGAACACCGCAGACGACACCGTCTTGAGTGTGCTACCACTTGCATTCAGCTATGGACTTTATCAATTGCTGGCGACGGTTTTCACCGGAGGGCGGCTCGTCTTGGAGGAGTCGTTTGCTTTCCCCGCCGTCATCATGCAGAAACTGGCCCAAGAGCAGGTGACAGGTTTCGCCGGGGTGCCCACCATTTATTCAATGCTCCTCGGGCTCGATTGGCGCGGCCAGGATCTTTCCCGCCTGCGATATCTGACCAACGCCGCCGCGGGCCTACCGGTCGAGCAAGTGAAGCGCCTTCGCCGGCTTTTCCCCGGCGTCGAGTTGTATCTCATGCATGGTCTCACGGAAGTCGCCCGCACGATGCGGCTCCCACCGGAACAGGTTGATTTACGCCCGGGGGCCTCCGGCATCGCCATCCCAGGCACCGAACTCTGGCTCGAGGACGAGACCGGTCAACGGCTGGGTCCGGGCGAGGTGGGAGAACTTGTCGTGCGCGGACGCCATGTCATGCGCGGCTATTGGGATGATCCCCAGCAGACGGCCCAGCGGTTTCGGCCTGGCCCGCTGCCCGGGGAACGGGTTTGCCAGACCGGCGATTTGTTCCGAACCGACGATGATGGGTATTTTTACTACGTCAGCCGCAAGGACGACATCATCAAATGCCGCGGGGAAAAGGTGGCCCCGCGCGAGGTTGAAAACGTGCTTTACGCGATGCCCGGGGTACAGGATGCGGCCGTCGTCGGCATCCCGGATCTGCTGCTCGGCCAGGCCGTGAAGGCCTTTATTGTCCCGTCGGACGCGCGGCTGACCGAGCCGGCCGTGATTGCTCACTGCAAGGCCCGGCTTGAGGACTTCATGGTGCCGCAACAGATCGAATTCCGTTGCGAGCTCCCGAAAACCGCGAACGGCAAGGTTCGCAGAATGGATTTACGCTGATGCATCAGAGCGCGGACTTGCTTGAAGTTTTCCGGCGGCAGTCGGTCGTGGAAAATGATCGACACCGATGGCGGAAATCCAAGCCGCTGGATGGCCGCGATGTTCTCAAGACTTGCCGAACAGGATGCACCGTCAACGATCCGGGCTTGTGAACTTCAGCCGCCAGTCATTGCTCATCGACCCCGCCGCGGAAAGCGACCGGATCATCCGGTTTATCAGGCAGAACGTCCGCCAGACCATGCGCCGGGGCGGCGGGGTGGTCGGAATCAGTGGGGGCATTGATTCCGCCGTTGTGCTCGCTCTGACCATTCGCGCGTTTGGCCCTCGCAACGTCATCGCGGTGATGATGCCAGATCGGGATTCAGATCCCCTCAGCGAAACCTATGGGCGCGAGCTGGCCAGCGTCCTCGGCGTGACACCGATCCTGGAGGATATCACCGCCCCGCTCCTAGGTTTTGATTGCTATCAGCGCCGGGATGTCGCCATCGCCCGGGTGGTTCCTGAATACAATCCCGCGCGCGGCTATAAGGCCAAAATCGTGCTGCCCGCCGACCTGCTTGAAAACGGAAGCTTGAATGTCTTTTCCGTCACCGTGTTGTGTCCCGATGGTCGAGTGGAGACCCGGCCACTGCCGCCGCGCGAAATGCTGGAAATCGTGGCGGCCACGAATCTGAAACAGCGGGCTCGCATGACGACGCTTTACTTCCATGCCGAGGCCCGTCAATTCGCGGTCATCGGTACTGCCAATAAGAACGAGCACGCCCAAGGTTTTTTTGTAAAATACGGCGATGGGGGTGTCGACATCCAACCGATTGCCCACCTCTACAAATCGCAGGTCTACCAGCTGGCCCGGCATTTGGAAATTCCCGAGTCCATTCAACGCCGCACCCCCACTACTGACACTTACAGTGCCCCGTGCGACCAGCAGGAGTTCTTCTTCCGGCTACCATTTGAAACGCTTGACCTCATCTGGCTCGCGCTCGAAACAGGCCTGCCGGCGGCGGACGTTGCGGATGTCATGGCAATGACCGCCACCCAGGTCCAGCGGGTGTACGACGATATCCAGCGGAAGCAGCGAACGACCCACTTTTTGCGAATGCTCCCGCCCGTGCCGGAGGCGACCAGGTCATGAAACGGGAATTCCTCCGACAGATGAGCGTAGCAGTGCCCCAGGCCCGCAAGACACTGGCGCGGATCCCGCACCCCTCGTGGCTTCGCCAGCAACCGATAGCCGTTGCTAGCGAAGGCCGTTCAACCAATTCCGTGGTCGAAAACTGCAGAGTCGCCGGCTGGCGTCGCCCTGGAAACCAGCTGACCCGCCCGAACACAGCAATGGCTGCTTATCAGCGGGACCACTCTGAATGCGGGCTGCGGAGATGGAAACTCGCGCAGTTCCTACACGTAGCACAGATCTTCCGACGTCCGGCATGCCGCCACCGCCACTAAACCAACCAGGAACCCCAGCCGCCTATTCCTATGAATAATCCAACCGACAACCCGCTCGTGGAATCGCTGATTCGTGATTTTATCGCCCAGAACATTCTTTTTAGTGAAAACGGGTTTCCGCACTCGGACGAGGCTTCGTTGCTGGAGGAGGGAATCATCGATTCGCTTGGCGTCATGGAACTCGTCCATTTCGTCCAAACCACGTTTGACGTGAAGGTTGAGCAATCGGAATTGCGACCGGAACATTTCGAATCGGTCGCCCGGCTCGCCGCGTTTGTCCGTCGCAAAACCGCCACCGCAAGTCTGGTCACCTCCTGACGTGATCCTGGTCCAGCAGCGCAAAGGCAAGTCCACGACCAACTTCTAAGAATTGTCACAGGGCGAGCGACGGATCTCTATATTCGACCTGCCGTTGGCGAGCCATTGATTCCGGGGCGACTGCCTCCCCCCCCATGCTGGGCCAAACAACTGCGAATCGAATGACAATCCGAGAAGTCGGTACAATCGACAGCGCGTATCTGCGGTGATTACCGTGGCGCTTTCGTATCGGTGAATGTCCCAAAGATGGGTAGATTGCTGGCTCCACCATCGGCAAAAATCTGCCCGCCAACTTCGAGAGGGCGCTTTTATTGGCCGCTCCGGTTGCACTCGAGGTTGCCGGCATGCATATCCGATTTGTTTCGCCGTAGCGAGGGTGCAGGGCTCGGTGACGACATGCCCAAGTGATCAGGTGACGAAGCGCTATATCGAAGATTGTTGTGGAAACGTCGGCGGCAGAGCCCGCAAGTTCGTCCTTTGCGGGAACCATCCTGTTGGTGGATGATCGCGATGCGTTCCGGCTCATGACGGTGGAGCTACTCTCGAGTTTCGGCTTCACCGTCGAATCGGTGAGGAGCGCGGAAGCGGCGCTCCTGTTGTTTGACCCAAGCACCCACGACGTGGTGGTGACCGACAACTCGATGCCCGGCATGAGCGGCGCGGAACTGGCACACATCATCAAGCTGCGATCCCCGTCCACGCCAGTACTGATGTACACTGCCAGCCCGCCCGAAGACAGTTCCTGTCTGGACTTGGTGATTCAAAAGCCCGCACCCGTGCAGGCCCTAAAGCACGGCGTGGAAAAACTACTCACCGAAACGCGCAGCTAAAGAATGAGCCACCCCGTTGGTGATGCCGGTTGCGCTGGTGCATCAAGGCTGACGTTCGTCACTAGTGAAAGGCAGCGTTTGTGGATGCTTTGAGGGAGACTCAGGAAAAGCATTGCGCTCCAATCAGAATATCCATCCAAGCAATCCAGGCAAGGAAACCCGTTCGAACTCGGCTCATTGCTTCAATCACGAGCGGCAATTCGATGCCAACCTAACTGCCAGTTCTACTCCGATACGTTTATCAATGTCCAAAACATGTTTGCCCCCGCTGCCAGGGCGTTTGGTTGGCAGTTAAAGAAACCCGACAGGAAGCGTGAAACAGAAATTGCAGACAACAACAACCTTTGAAAATGTTGGGATACGCTGGTGAAAAAGCATGGCGATTTGAGCAACCAAACCAAAGCGGAGCGCTTGTGCGGAAACGCCGGGCTGCCTGGAGCCCGCTCGGCCATCACGATCCAGCGCGACTGGTCGGAGAGGAAAGACCCGCTCCAAACACAGAAAAGCCACACCCGCTTCTTTCTCTCCAGCCTCTCCGAGCGCGCAAAAAAGCGCGCGGCAGAGGCGGTTCGCGAACACTGGTCGGTGGAAAACCGCAACCACCATAAGCGAGATGCCAGCGCCTGGCAGGAAGTCCGACACCGCCATCGTAAACCCATCGCCGCACTCAATCTGGCGCTCACCCGCAAGATTCTCCCAGTACATTGACACGTAAATAACGGAACATTATCATGGGCGGGCATGCGACAAACCACACTCGTCCTCAAACCCGAAGATCGGGAGAAGCTCCAGGTTTTCCGCTCCAAGGGCTTGCACCACGCCCGCGAAGTCAACCGCGCGCACATCCTTCTGGCGCTGGATCGAAAGCTTCCAGAGGCGAC
>JADLHS010000256.1 GCA_020848635.1 Limisphaerales bacterium | reverse complement strand
GGCGTGGCAGGAATCGAGCACGCAACGAAAGATTCGTTGGTAGAAATCATCGCGCATCGCCGTGGGGCTGTCCGGCTCGGTGCTTTCATTGTCGCGATTGATGCCGAATTCTTCCATCGTCAGCGGCTTGCCGAGTTGATCGGCGAGGGCCATGTGTTCCTCGATGTGACGGATGGCGCGAGCGACAGCTTCCTCGTATTGCGATCCGAGGCGCGGCTCTTTCAGCCAACCCCAGTTTCGCACCCAGACATGCAGGGTGGCATAATCCACCGCCGGACTCTGATGGGCTCTGAGAAAGGCATCCGCCCGGCCCATGCAACCCATCGTGCCTTCGCTGCCGGTGCTGACGAGCTGGCGCGGAGCGCGGGCCTTGATAAAGCGTGCGGTTTCATCCATCCAGAGATAAAACGCCGGCAGATTGGCTTCGGTGGCGGGATCGTCCAGACCAGGGCGCGGTTCGTTGGACAATTGCCAGGCCATGATGCTGGGATCGTCGCAATACCGGCCGCCAGTGATCGTATTGCGCCGGGTCACAAGGTGCGTGATGTGCTCGCGAAACAATTCTTGGGCGCGCGGCAGGCCATAGAAGCGAGCGGCGTAGAGCATATGATCCGCCCCGGTGTGTTTCACCCCCGATTGGTTCGGGTCGGGGATCGGATCGCCGGTGGCCCAATTCACATACATCGCCATGCCCCCGGACCATTCCCAGTAGTTCGTAAGGTAAAGCACACCGGTCATGTTGCGTTTCGCCATCTCGGCGAGAACGAAGTCCAGTCCCCGCAACAACCCTTCGTCCCATTGGCCGGGCCGGGCCAGCATCCCACGCCGGCCATCGCCCGCCGCCAACGCGCCTTCCGAGCCGGCCAGGATTCGCAGATTCGTGACGCCGATGGCGCGCAACTGTTCCAGCTCACGAACCAGACGCTGGCGCCCGCCGGGCAAGGAGGCATCCCCCAGCGTGGCCGCCAGATAAAAATTCGCCCCCAGAAAGTAATAGGGCCGGCCGCGGCGCTCAAATCGCCGGTTGCGGATCGTGACGAAGTCGGCAGCGTTTGCGGACGGTTTCGGGAGGGTATGACACCCGGTCGCCACCAGTGGCAGGGCGAGGGCGGTGGTTTTGACAAAATCCCGCCGGTTGATTGCGGGTCGGATCATAGGTTTTTCGCGATGAGACGGCAGCGTTGTTCGACGCAAAGCTTGGAGCGCATTGCGTCCTCCGGCGTGTTCCATACGTAGTCCAGCAACTTGTCCACCGTGCTCGTGGCGACGTGCGTGCGCGTGTCGGATGAACCGTAATAGATCAGTACGTCGCCGTTCTTTCGCGCGACCCAGCCGTTGGCGAAGACGACATTCGAGACGTCCCCCACCCGTTCGTCACCCTCCGGGGCGAGGAAGTAGCCACCTGGTTCCTTGATGAGCCGGGAAGGATCCTTCAGGTCACACAGGAATAGGTAGAGGACATAGCGCATCCCGGCGGCAGTGTTGCGCACACCGTGGGCGAGATGCAGCCAACCTTGTTTGGTCTTGAGGGGCGCCGGGCCAAGGCCGTTCTTGCCTTCCTTAATGGTGTGATAAAACCGCGGATCAATAATGGACTCCTGCTTGACGACGGCATGGGCGATGTCATCACACAATCCCCAACCAATGCCGTCGCCCGAACCGGTGGCGGCGAAGTCGTTCATCGGGCGCGTGTAGAAGGCGTATTTGCCGTTCACAAATTCCGGGTGCAACACGCAATTGCGCTGGTGCAGCGCGGGCGTCTTCAGGTCGCGCAGCCGTTCCCACTTCACCAGGTCTTTCGTCCGGGCGATGCCGCCGCGCGCCATCGCCGCGGACAGATCGTGCGGCTTGGAATCATCATGCCGTTCCGCGCAGAAAAGCCCGTAAACCCAGCCGTCCTCGTGGCGCACGAGCCGCATGTCGTAAAGGTTCGTCTCCTGGTCATCTAGCTCCGGCATTTGTACCGGATAGTCCCAAAACCGGAATCCGTCCACGCCGTTCCTGCTTTCGGCGATGGCGAAAAAGGATTTTCGATCCCAACCCTCCACGCGCGCCGCGAGCACGATATTGCCGTTCCATTCCATCGCGCCAACGTTGAACACGCAGTTGATGCCGAGGCGCGTCAGCAGGTGCGGATTGGTCTTGGGGTCAAAATCGTAACGCCAGGTGAGCGGGGTGTGATCGGCGGTAAGCACGGGATGATCGTAACGATCGAAGATGCCATTGCCGTGCTTTTGCGGGCGGTTGGGCCGGCGGAGGAGTTTCTGGTGCTGCTGTTGCAGTTGTTTGAGTTTCCGGGTGAAGGCTTGTTGGTTCATGGGGTGAAATATTGATTCAGACACGGGAAGGAATTTGCTCGAGCCGGCGCAACGTTTCCAGGCAGGCACGGGTGGCGTGATACGGACCTTTCCACTCGCTCACCTTGGGGAGCTTCGGATCCGGCTGGCCGTCCGGATTGAGGCGCCAGAACCACTCGCCGTGAACGCGGTCCACAAGATTCTGCTCGATATAATCCCAGACGCGGTGGGCCGATTCGAGATATTCAACCTCGCCGCCAAGCTGAAAGGCGCTGAGGAAACCGACCACCGCTTCCGCCTGCGGCCAGCATTCGCGACCCCGGTCAATGACCTGGCCGGCCTTGCCTTCGTAATAAAGACCACCATCCGCCGCGAGGCCTTCGGCGCGGACGACGGACGCCATGCGAAGGGCGACCTGGCGGGTTTCGGCCCGCAAGGTGGCATCCCCAAGTTCTTCCGCCGCTTCACCCAGCAACCAACTGGCCTCGATGTCGTGCCCGAAGGTGTAACTGTCTGAGCGCACCTGCCAGGCTTCATCGAAAAAGTGATGCAGGTGACCGGTGCGCGAATCGAGGATGCGCTGGAGGAAAAGCTGGATGAGCTCCCGCAGGCGGAGCGCGACCTCCGCCGATGGCGCGACGCGGTGAAGATTGGTGTAAGCCTCCAAGACGTGGAGGTGGTTGTTCATGGATTTCTTTTCGTTCAAATCCTTTTCGCTGAGCCGTGCCTCCGGATCGGCGGCGGACCAGTCGCGCCGGCAGACCTCGATATAGCCCCCGAACTTCGCGTCATGCGCATGCCGCTCAATCAACTCGAACAACTCCTGCGCGCGGGCCAGTGCGGGCGCGGAGGGGAAGGCGCGATGAAACTCCGTCAACGCGAAAATGCAAAACGCCTGACCGTAGATTTTCTTCGAGTCGTCCCGGACGTTGCCGCGATCATCCAGCCGCCAGAACGCTCCGCCGTATTGCGGGTCCCAGAACTGGTTCATGACATAAGCAAATGCGCGGTCGGCCATCTGCCGATACAATGGGTCGGGCTGCAGTTGATGCACGGCGGCGAACGCCCAAAGAATCCGACTGTGAACAATCAGGCCCTTGGGTTGGGTGCGATCGGGCGTTAGATCGTTGGCCAGCCAGCCCATCCAGCCGCCGTGCTCCAGATCCACCGCTGGGCCGCACCAGAACGGCAGGATATGACTGAACAAATGCTCCCGCACCCGCCGGGCAAAGTCGCGCACGGCTAAGACGTGAGGCTTCGCAGGGGCAACACTCATTTTGCGTCGGCCGCACGTTGAATTTCGACGCGGGAGATCTGCGCCGCCCCGGTGAACTCAATTTTCAAGAACTCGTCTTTCTTGCTGGCCGGTTTCACCTCGTAGATCGCGCGCCGCCAGTAGCCGTAATCGCCCAGGTTGAAAGGCAATTCATTTCGCTGCGTGGCCGCAGGTTGGAAGGCAAGGCCATCCGCGGACACACTGAACTTGACGTCGGCAATCTCCTTTGGAAAGAACACAAACACCCTGGCAGCCGTGATCGGCGAGGCCATGCGATACACAAGCGCGCTCCCGGCCCGGCCGCCGGCGCGGTGGGCATCTTCCATCGCGGATCGACAATCGCGCGACTCAATTCCGAGCTCGCCGGCGTGCGAGTGGACTTTCGTAAAGTCCGCCAGTTCATCCACGCAGGTTACCTGGGCCACCCGCACCGGTCCGATCACATTCGATGGCGCGGAGACCCCGGCGGCATTCTTGGCGCGCACACGATAGAACCATTTCCCCTTGGTTACGGTCTCGTCACTGAACTGCGGCCGGTATTGGGTGAAGCTCTCGTCCACGTTTTCCCCAACCACTGTCCACGGACCATTCGGCCGGGCCGCGCGTTCGACTGCATAGCTGACAGCGCCCACCGAGCCTTGCCAGGAAATCGCACCCGCGTCCGCGATCGGCAACAACTTTGGCGGCGCAGGCGCGGGGATTGCCGGGGCCGGCAACCCGCGAATGGCGAAGGCCTGTTTCCGCATCAACTGCAGGAACGGCATTTCATCGTAGTCCTCCGCGAGGGGCGAGCCCGGCCAGTGAAAGGCTTTGTATTTGTTGCCACCGGCGGGCTCGCTGTGCCAGTAGAACCCACCATCGCGATTACGGAAGCGCAGGCTCCACGCGAGCGCGCCCGCCGTCTGAGTTTCCAGGGTGGCCTGAATCGCTTCGGCCAACTGCTGGCTGTTCACAAAGCCAAACTCGCCGACGACGTAGGGTTTCCGACCTTTGGCCCGCGCGGCATTCTCGCGGATGAGTTGGGCAAAACCTTTTTGTGCTCCGGGGTAATGATGGGTGGTCACAATGTCCACTTCCGGCATCGCGAGAGACTCTTCGCGGAGTTCGCTGGTATGAAATCCCTCCATGACCAGATGGTTTGTATCGAGCGACTTTAGGTAACTTGCGATTACGCGGGTCCAGGCGGGGGGACACTCGAGTTCGTTGCCGGTTTCCCAACACAGGATCGCCGGGTCGTCCGCGTAACGCACGCCGGTGAGCGTGTTGGTCCGCATCAGGACAAATCGGAGGGTTTGTTTGAAATCGGCAATCACTTGCGGATCTGTCCAGAAGGCGTCCTTCGGCTGGCCCCGGAAACCCGCGTATTGCAGGCGCCCGCCCCACCAATGCCAGTTGCACACGAATGGAATGATCAGGCGCACGCCTTGTTCGTTGGCAACCTGCAACACCTGATCGAGGGCGCAGAATGCCTCCTCGTTGAATTCGCCCGGTCCGAGCACATGCCGCGGCACGCCGGGCAGGTCGTTGGTGCGCGAGACGGAGAGGACATACGTGCGCACGACCTGACCGCCCATCTGGCGCACGGTGGCCAATGCGTCGGTTATTTCAAACCGATCGGGCAGCCGCCAGCCGGTGCCGTGGGCATCCGCAAACGGAATATTATCCTCGACGAGATGCAGGTTGGGAATGTTCCAGGAGAGGAAGCGGAACGGTTTGCCCTCTGCCATCAACTGGTCGCCTTGCACGCGGATGAAATCGTGGAATTGAGATTCGCCGTGCAGGGCGGCGGCGAGCGTCATGGCGACGGCAGTCAGCAGGTGCTTTTTCATGGGAATGCTTTGGCGGCGATCAGTCCGCCGCCGGCTCCAGTTTGTCATACCAGTTGAATTTGATGATAACGCTGGTGACGAGCAGCGTGGCGGCGATCGCGCCGACCCACGACCAGCGTTGCAGCACGATGTAAATCGGCAACGCCGTGAGGCAGAGTTGCCAGACGATGCCAACGAGCACGTTGCTCGCGTCGCGCTTGAAACTGGGGTTCGGTTGGAAGGATGGGTCCTCCCGCATCACCTGCGCCCGGATTGGCCCCCAGAAGCCCCAAGGGTTCACGGTCTTGTAGAACTGCTTCAGCGTGGCTTCGTCCTCCGGTTCGCCCAGCCAGGTGCCCAGGAAACAACCCACGGCGGAGATCAGGAAGATGGCCGGGAACAGGTAAAGCGGATTGCTCACGGGCTGGCCGAGCACCAGCCTGGCCAGATCGGGCATGAACATCGCGCTGACGATGCCGGAGACCATGCCCCAGAAATACCCGTAGCCATTGAACCGCCACCAATACCACTTCAGCACGTTGGCCATGACGTAACCGCCGTACAGCGCGCCCACGATCCACATCATGATATCGGTAATGCGGGTCGCCAGCAGCCCGAACAGAATGCCAACCAACAACACCCCCACGCACGCAAACCGGCTCATCGTGACCTGGGTCTTCGGGGCGACCTGGGGATTGATGAAGCGTTTGTAGATGTCGTTGACGATGTAGGCCGGGGCCGCGTTGATGGTGGCGGCAAAATTTGACATGAATGCGGCGAGCAGACCCGCCAGCAGGAAACCCACGACGCCCGCGGGCACGTATTGCGTGAGGACGATGGGCAAAATTTTCTCAAAATCCGGTTTGTCCATGCTGCGCAAATCCGTCATGCAAAACGCCAGCGCCAGCACGGTGATGCCCGTGATCATCATGTACCGCGGAAAATAGAGCGCCACGTTGACCATGCCATTCATGAGCGACGCCTCGCGCGGGTTGCGGGTGGCCAGAATGCGTTGCATGTCGTAGTTCGGGGCGGGGCCCGCCAGGCTCGCCAGGACGCCCTTGAAGAACATCATGCCAAAGATGATCATGAAGAATTCGTTGCCATCGGCTTTGATCGCGTCGTTGACCTTGTCGAAGATGCCTGTCCAATCGACGCCCAACTTCCAGCCGAAGAAGGGATTCGCCCACCCGGCGGGGACCACTTGCTCAATCATCGCCGGCGATACCTTGCAGATCGCAATGACGCCGATGGCGATTGAAGTCACGGTGAGGATGCTGAACTGCATGACCTCGGTGATGACGACGCTGACCATGCCGCCCTTGATGGCGTAGAGCGACGTCAGCCCGAGAATGATGAGGGCGTAAAGGTTTTCATCCGTGATCAAACCGGTGGTGTTTTCCGTGAAATGCCACGGCAGCATGACCACGGCGAATTTGCCGATGCCCTTGAACGCATACGCCAGCATCCCGATGACGTTGACGAGGGCGAAAAACACCACGCTCAGATGGGCGAGGTTCGCCCCCCGGCCGCGACCAAACCGGGTTTGAATCCAATCCGCGCCGGTCATCGCGTTCGAGCGGCGCAGCCACGCGCTCAGGAACATCATCAGGAAAATCTGGTTGAATACCGGCCACAGGAACGGCAGCCAGATGCTTTTGGCACCGTAAACGAACAGGATGTAAACCATCCACATCGTGCCGCTGATGTCGAACATGCCGGATGCATCCGAGATGCCGAGCAGATACCAGCGCAACGATTTGCCGCCGAGAAAATAGGCGTCCAGGTCTTTGGACCCGCGCCGCGAAACCCACAAGCCGATGAGGATGACCGTGGCGAAGTAGGCGACGATGATGACGAGGTCAATGGCATGCAGTTTCATAGTGGTGGCGGATCGGCCTTCAGGCACGGACGTTGGTTTGGCCCGCGGCTGACTTCATGGGGATAGCGTGCCTGCCGGCTGGCTGCTTTTCGAGCGCTAACCGGGTCGTCATTTTTGACTACATAAACCAAACCGGGCGGATCAAGGCTGGCTGATCCGGATGCGCGCAAAGTGCGTTGCCGATCCACTGATCGTCGCGTTCAGAGTCACGGTCACCAACTCCGTGCCGTTCAGATTATCAAGGACGGTTTCGGTCGCCGCCGTCGGGCCGGAATTCCACGGGCCCGCCGCGAGATTGCCTGTCACCTCGTAGCGGTAAGTGATGTCGTTCGGCGCGGGGTGCGTCCGTGGGAACGTCAGGGTGAGATGGTCGTTCACGATCTTGAAAGTGAGCGGCGAGGCATTCGCGTTGGTCGGGTTCGTGTTGAATGCGTACTCGAAAATATTCTTCAGTCCGTCCCCGTCCCCGTCGGCGTCGTTGGCGGCATTCCCGACGGCATTCGTGCTGCCGAAGTAAGTCAGGCGCCACTGCTCGATCGGCGCAAGTTGACCGTCCCAGACTGTGAGCGCGACGGGCAGGTTGAAGACGGGTTGCGTCGCGTCGCTGGTCTGCAGCATCAGCGCGGCGGTATAAACGCCAACCGGGAGACCGTTCGCACTGAAGCCGAGATCCATCGGCCGCGCCGCGCCGCCGGGCACAAAGCCGGCGGGCCGCGCAACCTGCAACCATCCGGCGGGCGTCATCCGCACCGCGAGGCCGCTTTGCAACTCGCTCGCGGAGTTGAAGGTGACCTGCAGCCCCGAATCACTCGCCGCGTTTTGCACGCCGACGGTGCAACTGTTCGTGCGACCCAGCGCTTTGTAGTAACAGAGGATCTCGCCCGTGGTCCGCAACACCACCTGCGCGGTAACGGTCAGCGCGGAACTCTTAAAACGCACCCCGTCGTATTGCACGGTGAACTCCCCGGCCAAGGGATCGCTCGCCACCCAGATCTTCCCGCCGGTGCTCAAGTCGAGATCATCCCACACCAAAGCGACGAGATTTGATGGCGAACTGATATTCGGCAGCGTGGTGTTCGTACTTCGGTCGCCAGCAAACGGACTAAACGTGATGAAGCCGTTGGGCGAAACATACACATCCGGGTACATCCCCGGCACTTGCGCGCCGCTGAAAAATGGGAAGTCGAAGCCGATTTTGAACGGCCCGGCGATGCCTTCGTCACGGGCGTTCTTGGGGCCGGCCAGCGCGGTGAAATTGGTCGCATCGGATATGTCGCGACCGTAAGCAGAAACGTCGTGCCACACGTACGCCGGGCCACCGGGTTGCCGCGAATTGAGCGCGGTGTAGTTGACCGAACTCAGCCCGGTGAGTGACAGCGAGTAATGTAGTGGCAGCCCGCCGCCGTTGGTCAGGGTCAGGGAAGTCCAGACGGTGGCCGCATTGGTCGCGAGGGTTTGTGTGAGTGCGGGCCCGGTGAAAGCAGCGAGCGCGGCTTTGCCGATCTGCAACGCGGCGGAGCGGAGGATGACCGGGGTGTTGACCGAGACCGTGGCCCCGTTCGTCGGCACGGTAAGATTGAAGTTGGTCAATACCCCACCGGCGTAACAATCCCACCACGCCGCCGCGTAGTCGCCGGCTTGCAGGCCTTTCACTGCCAGCGTTCCGGTGGTGGTGACGCTGGCGTTCGGGACGTAAAGGTTAGTGCGATGCCAGACCCAGGCGGATTGGAAGTTGGTATTACCAACGGCGTAACTGCCGAGCATCGAAACGTAGGGATTGAGGGTGAGGTCGCCGAGCACGAGCCAGTCAAAGGCCCCGTTGGTGAGCACGATGGAGTGCGAGCCCGCGGGCACGGCGATGCTGAACGTGATATTGGTCAGCCCCCCGGCGGCGAAGGGAAACGTCACGTTCGTCTTCGTGACCCCATCGAGCCGGATGCCAAGGCTGGCATTGCCGAACGTGGAGGTTTCGAGCACCTGCACGGAGAACGTGCCTGCTTGCGGATAATTGACGAGAAACGTGTAACCGTTGGTCATGTTCATATCCCCGTGATGCCAGACACCGTGCAGGAAACTGGTTGCCGAGCCGATGCCATCCGGAGCAGCGTCGCCCACGGTGAAAACATCCTGCGTGACCGGTTGCCAGCCGCCGCCCGGCGCGAAGTTCAGAGCGCTGGCGGTTGCCCCGCTGATTTTGGGTGTGGACTTGATGAGGCTGTTTTGGTCGGGCAGCCCGGAGAGTGAGAGATAATCCCGTGCGGACTTGAACAGAAAGTAATCATTCTCGGGATCAATCGTGTCCCACCACCACGGACAAGAGGCGCCGGCTTGCGCGGCCATCAGACTGGCCCAAAGCGGCGCGTGAATCCAAAGCTGCGGCGGGC
>JADLHS010000255.1 GCA_020848635.1 Limisphaerales bacterium | reverse complement strand
TGCATGGGTGGCGGTTTGCGAGGCGTCTGGCTTTCTCATGTCCTCGCGAGAGTCCACATTCGATGATTTGCTTGCCTGCTTGCAACATCGCGGCTTGCCAGCAGAGACGGGAGCTTGTGCGCTCTACGTCCGCACGAAGCGTTCACGACGCGACGACACCTTGGACTCGTTCATCATGGCGCATGATGATTGGGCAGCATATTTGCGTGAGCGAGGTTTCATCACACAGAAATGAGTCGGTCACATACAATGCGGCCTAAATGCGCTGCAGGGCCTATGAGGGTTGTCAACAGTCACGTGGAGCACAACGCAAAGCCGCACCGAAAAAGCACACGAAGTTGAGTTGAACCTCTACCCGGTGCATTGGCGTGAGGTTACCACCCCTTGCCAACCGATTTGCCAACTTGACAGCACGCCCCGTTCGGATTTCCTGTGTCCGGACACCGGATTCGACTGCAAACAAAAACTCCGGCATGACCTAAACCATTATATGTTTTTCAAACCGCTCCGTTGGATTTTGAATGTCGGGCTGGCCTCGTTCATCGTGATCGGCGGCGCGGGCTGCGCGCGATCCCACTTTCAGTCACCCGTCACTTCCCCCGCCAAGCCCTGGACGCGGCTGAATTTCAACAACGATCCCGATCGCTTTCAGTTCGTGGTGGTGAGCGACCGCACCGGAGGCGTGCGGCCCGGGGTGTTCGAGGAGGCGACCCGAAAGATCAATCTGCTCCAGCCGGAGTTCGTGATGAGCGTGGGCGATTTGATCATGGGCCATACCACCAACCGCGCGCAGATAGAGGCGGAATGGCAGGAGTTCAACGGGTTCGTGGACCAGCTGGAAATGCCGTTCTTCTACGTGCCGGGCAACCACGACATCTCCAACCCGGTCATGGCCGAGGAATGGGTCAAACGGTTTGGGCAGCCCTGGTATCATTTCGTTTATCGGGACGTGCTGTTCCTCTGTCTCGATACCGAGGACCCGCCGCCCACACACATCAGCCCGGCCCAGCAGGCTTACGTCGCCAGGACGCTGGCGGAAAACCCGAACGTGCGGTGGACGCTGGTGTTCATGCACAAACCGCTTTGGGACTACCCAGAAGACACCGGCTGGGCGAACATTGAAGCCCTGCTGGCCAAACGTCCCCATACGGTGCTCGCGGGACATCGGCACACCTACACCAAGTTTGAACGCAACAACACGAGCTACATCGTGCTCGGCACCACCGGCGCCGGCAGCAAACTGCGCGGACGAGCCTTCGGCGAGTTCGATCAGGTCGCCTGGGTGACGATGACCGACCAGGGACCGCGAATCGCCAACCTGCTCCTCGACGGCATCTGGGACGAGAACATTCTGACCCAGCCGATGGTGCAGACCATGCGCTCGGCGCTGGCCGGCAAGGCGATCCGCTCGGAGCTGCTATTTGTCAAAGGAGAATTCCGCGGCGGCCCGACCTTTCCGGGGGCCACCGCCAAATTGGAAATCAGCAACGACGCGGATATTCCCATGAAATTTAGCGTGCGGTTCAATTCCACCGATCACGTCCACGCCAAACCAGCGGGAGTGGAGCTGGTATTACAGCCCAAAGCCACCGAGTCGATCAGTGTGCAGTTTCAAGTGGGCGAACCGGTCAAGGTCACGGAGCTGGCGCCGCTCACGGCGGACTGGACGATTGTTTATGAATTCCCCGGCGTGCCGCCTGCGGAGATCAAGGGCCGGTATCAATGGTAGCGAGACGGAGCGCAGGCTTCAGGACAAGCCAACCCATGCGCGCATGGCGACGGCGCCCGGAACGCCGGCTTTGTCCAGCCGCGACCCCTGCGGCAGCCTTCCTCCGTCACGTTGTTCATTGTGGGTCGTAAAATCTCCTGACGATTGTTACAGACGGCAAAGAATTTTCTGCTAGGCTGGTGGCTTCTTAGGATACGAATCGAAATATTTTATGCGTCACCAAAAATTCACTCCACGGGCGGATTACCGGCTCGCAGAAGCCCAGCGCACCCAGGCCTCGGTCAGCCTCGCGGAGAAGTTTCAAGAATTGAAGTCCCTGACGGTGGAGTTTGGGCACTTCAGCCCGGAGGGCGTCACCCGGAATAGCCAGATTAAATACACGGTCAACCCCGAATTCGCCAAGTCCGTGTTCCGGCTGGATTGTCCCAACAGCGAATGCATTGGCGGGGATTATGATTTAAGCGAGGCGCTGGCCCAAACCGTGGCGGCGCGGGAGAGCACCGCTTCCGGCGAAATGTGCTGTCAGGGCTGGCTGAGCAAGACCACAATTGATCGAGTCCATTGCCACAATATCCTGCGCTACAAGCTCAGCCTGGAGTACGGCGTGCGCGCGGCCAAAGCGCCGGGCGAATTGCAGGCCGCCTGACGCCGGCAGCCGCCGCGAGAAGGGCGCTTCGCCGCCAACCTTTTTGGCGACGCCATGAATCGGGGCAACCTGCCGGATTCATCTTTCGCCCACGATTACCGTCCACATCAGAAAACGGCCCGGGACGCCGGGGAACAAGCACACCTGCAGCTTGACGAACCCCACCTCGGCAACTTCGACACCCTGCGGCGCGGGAAATCAAGGCGCCAGCTTCCGAACCGACAGAACCTCCACGCCAGACCATCCTGACCTTGGTAAATGGGAGTAGGTCTTTGCTCCAGCACTGGCGCGAAGCCTGTTTAGAAAGAGTTTCAAACCCGAGTAGCCGGCGCCGGACGTACATAACGCCGCTCACGGCGCAGTCAAGCTCCGTCAAGCCAATCACGCAGCACGGCGACAAGAGCAACTTGGAAAACTGCCAACTTGTTCTCCGATCCTCATGGTTGGCGGTAGAGTTTGCCACCGACCTCGCGGCTGGCAGCGATGGTTTCATGGTAGGGCGTGTCGGCAATGTCGAGGAAACCGATCTGGTAATTCTCCTCGTCGTAAACGCGCCCCGTGGTCGGCTCGTCCATCCACTGGAACCAGTGCGTGCCCACGAACTGCGGATGCTTCAGCGCGCCGAGCACGTAGTCCTTGTACGTCTGGGCACGGGCAACCTGGTTCTCGACGGGCACGAGTCCGGTATGAAACAGGCCGCGATCCAGGGCGCCGAAGTGAAATTCGCCGATGATCAACGGCTTGTCGCTACTTGGATTTTTGAACTCGGCAATGCTGCGCTGGTAAAGGTTGTAGCTGATCACGTCGCAATACTTGCCGGCCGCCCGGTCGGCCAGATCGTTCACCCAGGCAAACCGGCAACCGAGGTAGAGTTGGTTCGGCGCTACGGCCTTGATCGCGTCGCGCACGGTGCGGAAATAGGTTTCCGCCGACTTCGTGTAAAAGGCGGTCAGGTCCGCCCGCGCCGTGCCCGGATCCGGCGCCGCGCGGCTGGCGAGCAACGCATCCCAGGAGACGTGGTCCGTGCCCCAAGCCGCATTCAGTTTCGCGATACCGCCATACTTCGCTTTGAGGTCGGCGAGCATCTGGAGCTTCGCGGCTTGATCCGCGGGCGACTTGAGCGCGCCGAGCGCCAACGAAGTTTCATCGCCCCAGGACATTTCGTTGTCGGAAAAATAGCCAATGCACCACGGATCGTTGGCGGTGCCGCCCCGTTTGTCCTGCATTGCGCGATGTACGCTGTTGGAGAAACTAGGATCGAACACATCCGGAAACTTGCCCCAGTAACCCTCGCTCCCTTCGATCATCCGGGCGCCGTGCGAGCCCAGATTGTCGGTATAGGGCGTACGGCGCATAAGGAACACTGCCGAGTCCGACCAGTTGGCGATGGTATTCAGGCCCCAACCGCGCAGACGCTGGTGGATCGTCGCGGCATACGCCGGCTTCCAGTCTGGACCGTATTTGCGCTTCAGGTTGGCGGCGGCGAAAGCGAAGCACTGCGGCGAACGCCCGGCGTAATAGCCCTTGAGCGCGAACCCACGGCCAAGGAACTCCGCAAACTCGGCCTGCCCGCCTGGAGAATCTTCCAGCCAGTCCGTGCGTTCCTCGATGGGCGTGGTGTCAATCATCCGCACACAATCAATGCCATGGGAGAAGAACAGGTGGCCGTCGGGATTAACCAGCCACCACTTGCCACGGTGCTTCTCGGTGCGGAAAAACCCAGTCGCAGGAAGCTGCGGTCCTCCGGCCCAACCACCATACCGATCCCAATCCTTCGGACCAGGCTGGGCGGCGAGTTCCTTGGCCTCGACCGCCCTTTGCTGTTGCAGTGACGCCAGCGAATGAGTCTTTCCGGGCCAGTCCTTGTGCTTGTATTGGCCAAAGGTGTCGATGAACGGAAAGAATGGCTCCGCATCGGTGACCCACGCGGTCGGTGACGTAAAGTCACCAGTGGCACGGACGTCGTCCACCTCGAAAACGCAGTCCTCTTTTGGCTGGCTCACGAACAGGAGAATTTGCGTTAAGTTCGTGGGATTGATTGTGCCAGGACCGCCGGCAGCCACCGGGTAGCCCCGCAGGCCGAACAGCTTTCCGTCCCGCTTGTCATCACTCGCCCGCCGCAGCAGGACCCGCAACGTGTCGCTCTGGCCCGGGTTGAGCGTGAGTGAACCGTTAACGCAATTCCGGGTTCCATCGGCGCCGGGATTGTCCACGCGGCAATTCAGGGTCGCCCGGTTGCCACCAGCATTTTTCACCTTCACCACTAATTCGGCAAACGGCGACAGATCCCAATGCCCGTCCGGCGCCGGGAGCGTGACACCGGGCCAGGGCTGATTCGTGCCGGTCGTGAGGTGCAACGCCTGGCCCGCGCCCGCTCTCACCGCCGTGACCGTCGCGTCGGTCACGGCAACCCGTCCGAAATCGGTCGCAACATTAAAGTCGTAGAGAGTTCGCTCGGCCGCGTAGGCGCCGGTGCCCCACACCAATCCCGGAAGCACGCATTGCAGGAGACGGAAAAATTGGCACACCGTCACGTTCATTGCTGGCGAGTCTAGGTTGACTTGAAGGGGCGTCAAGCTCCGGGCTTGGCCGACGGCGCTTGGGTTGCTCGGACTTCAACGATGCCATCCATGGTAAAGCCCGGGCATTGAAAACCATTGGGCCAACGTAAAATTGTGAGCGCGCGGGTGACGAAAATTGCTTGCTTGCGAATCTGATTGGCCGCTCCTTTTTCTGCCCGGCGGCAGATTCGTTTTGACTTCGTTCGCTAATTATAGTCTGAATTGCTTCCAGTTACGCTTATGAAAACGCTTCAACCCTGGCTCCGGTTCGGTTTCCTCGCATTTCTAATGACCTCGCTGGTCGCCGTGTCCGCAGTGGATTCGGCGTCCGTCAAAAAGCTTTTCAAGAATCCACCGCGCGAATACAGCACCGGCCCACTCTGGGTTTGGAATGACATGCTAACCGACGAGCAGATCCGTTCCACGCTGCGCGATCTCGCAAAGCAGAAGGTGAAGCAAGTCTGGGTGCATCCGCGCCCCGGCTTGATGACACCGTATTTGAGCGATCAATGGTTTCATCTCTGGGATGTTGCCCTCGACGAGGCGAAGCGGCTCGACATGAACGTCTGGATCTACGACGAAAACTCGTATCCGTCCGGGTTCGCCGGCGGCTGGGTGCCGGAACTGATGCCGGAGTCGCGCGGTCGCGGCTTGAAGTGGACCGAGAGCAAATCCCCGCCGGCCTGGGAAACCAATCTGCTCGCGGTTTTTCTCCTCAAAGACGGTACGACGGAAAACATTACCGCCAAGGTAAGGAGCGGAGCAGCCCCCGGCGAAGGGCGCTACCTCACGGCGGCGGTGCAGCGCGCCGGCAATTCGCCTTGGAACGCCGATCGTTGCTATGTGGATCTGCTCTATCCCGGCGTGACGGAGAAATTCCTGGAGGTCACGCTCGAAGCGTATCGCAAGCATTTCGGCAATGAGTTCGGCAGACGCATTCCCGGCTCGTTCACCGATGAGCCGGAGTTGACGCCCGCCGGTGGTTGGCCTTGGACGGAGGATTTGCCGGCCCAGTTTCAGAAGCGCTGGGGTTACGACTTGATCGAAAGCCTGGCCAGCTTGAAAGCCGAAGTCGGCGACTGGAAACGCGTCCGCAACAATTACTTTCAAACTCTGCTCGACCTGTTCATCGAACGCTGGGGCAAGCCGTATTTCGATTACTGCGCCAGGAACAATCTCGAATTCACCGGCCACTATTGGGAACACGGGTGGCCGAGTTGTACCGGCGTCCCGGATAACATGGCGATGTCCGCCTGGCAGCAACGGCCCGGCATTGACATCCTGATGAACCAATACCGGGAAGACACCCACGCCCAGTTTGGCAACGTGCGTTCCTGCCGCGAAATCTCCAGCCTCGCCAACCAGTTCGGCCGCCGCACGCTGGTGGAAGTTTATGGCGCGGGCGGCTGGGACCTGCGCTTCGAGGACATGAAACGCATCGGCGACTGGCTCGAAGTCCTCGGCGTCAACACGCTCAACCAGCACGTGGACTACATTACCATCCGCGGCGCGCGCAAACGCGACCACCCGCAGTCCTTCTCGTATCACGAACCATGGTGGGATGCTTATCACGTCTCGGCCGAATACCTCGCGCGGCTCTCCGCCGCCTTGACACAAGGGGAACAGGTCAACCGAATTCTGATTCTCGAACCCACCACCACCGCGTGGATGTATCAAGGCAACGAAGCCAAGCTGAAAGAGATCGGCGATTCGTTCTTCAAGCTGTTGATGGCCCTTGAAGCGGCGCAGATCGAATACGACCTCGGCTGCGAGGACGTCATCGCACGGCACGGCTCGGTGGAAGGGCGGCAGTTCCGCATCGGCCACCGCAACTACGACGTGGTGGTCCTGCCGCCACACACGGAGAATCTCGATTCGCGCATCGCCGATCTCGGGGAACAATTCCTCGGGGCGGGCGGCAAGGTCGTGTGCTTCGGCGGCGCCCCTTCCCGGCTCAACGGCAGCGAGTCATCGCGCGTCGAGGCAGCCGTGAACGAACCCGGTTGGGTGTCGGCCAAGGTTGATGACGCCGTTTCGTTGTTGAGCGAATGGAATCGGCATAACGAATTCCAAATCCGCCGGGCGGCGGATGACCGCGGCATCCTTTTCCACATGCGCCGTCAACTCAAGGACGGCCAGTTATTGTTTCTCGTGAACACCAGCATCGAATCGCCCTCCGCAGGGATGATTGATTCCAACCTGCAGGGGATCGAACAATGGGATCCCTACACGGGCAAAGCCAAGCCCTATGCTTTCAATCGTTCCCAATCAGGTGTCACGGCCGGCTTCACCCTGCCACCTTCGGGCAGCTTGCTGCTCTTCTTGGCAAACAAGCCCGGCCAGTCAGCGCCACCGGCACCGCGCGAAGCCATCGTCGTGTTGCCAACGGTCGGGTCACCCATGGTCCGCCGCTTGGAGCCTAACGTCCTGACGCTCGACTATGTGGACATCACGGCCGGCGGCGAGACGAAGACCAACTCGTATTTCTACCCGGCCGGCCAGTTTGCATTTCAGAAGAACGGGATGCCGCGTAATCCGTGGGACAGTGCCGTGCAGTTCAAGGATGAGCTGATCACGAAGCAGTTCGCGCCCGACAGCGGCTTTACCGCCAGTTACCGATTCTTCATCGCGAGCGCCGTGCCCAAAAACCTCGCCATCGTGATCGAGCGCCCGGACCTCTACACGATCACCTGCAACGGCCAATCCGTGAAGGCCCACCCCGACGACTGGTGGCTGGACAAGGCATTCGGCAAGATCCCGCTCGCGGCCGTGGCGCGCACCGGCGAAAACGTTGTCACGATCAAGGCCTCGCCCTTTACGATTTACCACGAACTCGAACCCGCCTATCTGCTCGGTGATTTCACGCTGCAGCCGGGCGAGCAGGGCTTCGCCGTCGCAGCGGATCAACCGCTCGCCCTGGGCAGTTGGAAGGATCAAGGGCATCCGTTTTACAGCGCGGGTGTCGCCTACCAACAACACTTCGACCTCGGAAAGCCGGACGGTAAATACGTCGTCGCCCTGCAGCGATGGCTCGGCAGCGTGGCGAAAGTGACCGTGAACGGCAAACACGCAGGCTATATTGACGCGCCGCCGTGGGAGTGCGACGTGACCAGGAAAATCAAACGCGGCGGAAACAACATTGAAGTTACTGTCATCGGCACGTTGAAGAACACCCTCGGTCCACACCACGGCAAACCAGCACTCGGCGCCGCCTGGCCCAGCGCGTTTCACGTCGGCCCGAATCCCGGCCCGCCGCCGGGCGAATCATACTCCACCGTGGGTTACGGCTTGTTTGAACCGTTCGAGCTGCGGCAAGTCCGTTGATCCGATCAGTCCGCTGGCTCCGCCGAATAATCGCGGAAATGAAGTCCTTTCTTCATTGTCTCGGACTTACCGTCACCTTGATTTCAAAGGCGTTCGCTGAGGGCGCGGATGCTCCAGCCAGCATTCCGGCCAAACTGCCTGCCCCCTTAGCTTCAAGCCATGCCAAGCCTTTGGTGGGCGCAATTCGTTGGGATGCCTGGCAGGAAAACGGCGACATCCAAGCCACCGTCGAGCGGACGCTCGGTACCCACCATTGGCATTATCGGCTGCCCTTTTTCGCCCGCGTCACCGGCTCAAATTCCGTGGCCATGAACGGCAACACGCAGGCGATCATGGATCAGGAAATCAACTACGCGGCCAACGCCGGCATTGATTACTGGGCTTTTGTTACTTACCCCGACGCCATCGGCATGTCCCACGGTCTGCATCTTTACCTCAGCAGCCCGATCAAGCATCGAATCAACTTCTGCCTCAACCTTCAGGGCGGGTGGGTCGC
>JADLHS010000254.1 GCA_020848635.1 Limisphaerales bacterium | reverse complement strand
TTAGTTTGGCGGCGGCGGGACACTGCCGTTTCATTGACTTTGCTTCGTCTTCACTGAGCACAAAGCCGCGCCCACCAAGAATCAGTCCCGTGCTCGCCAGCATGTCATTGGCTTTGAGCGGAACAGTAGTTGAAAGATTTGCCCCAACGGTGAGGTCGGCAGAAATCTTTCCGCGATGGGAGTTGAACGAGACTTTTTCCGAGCCGTCGTCCTGCGGTTGTTCATCGCTTACTTCCAGCAGTTCGCCGGAGTGTTCGCCCGCTGCGCCCACGGTCATGGCAATCCGCACCGCCGCGCCGTCCACCGTGTCCACCCACGGATGATCGGGAATGGCGAAGATCTGACTGGAGAACCACGCCACGCGTTCGTGATTGATACGAACGGATGGACCGAAGAACAGTTACGTTCCGAAGTCCCAGAGATTTATCAGCGGCTACTCACTACGGTTTATCCCGAGCGCCAGCAGAATCGCGATCCAAAGCTGCGCAAGCAGTGGTGGCTATTTCGTCGCAGTAATGAACAAGTGCGGGGTGCTATAGCTGGGCTGCGGCGTTTCATCGTTACGGTTGAAACCGCAAAGCATCGCTTTTTCACTTTCTTCGATGCGGAGACAAAGCCCGAGCACGTCTTGATCGTGACTGGACTTGATGACGCTTTCTTCCTCGGCGTCCTGAGCAGCCGGATTCACGTCACATTCGCGCTCTCGGCGGGCGGCACGTTGGAAGACCGCCCGCGCTACAACAAATCGCGCTGCTTCGATCCGTTTCCCTTTCCGTTGTGCGGCGAGGCGGAAAAGGAACGCATCCGCAAACTGGCGGAGGAATTGGACGCGCACCGCAAGCGCGTGCAAGCCCAGCACGGCCTGACCCTCACCGGCCTCTACAACGTGCTGGAGAAACTGCGCGCCGCAGACGGACCGCGGGCGGTCCCCGTCCGCAGCGCTGCGCCTGAAACCGCGACTCCGGAAAATTCCAACGCGTCCGAATCAGTCCACCCGCTGCGGACGGGGACCGTCCGCGCTCCGTCCAAGGATCTGTTGACCGCCAAGGAAAAGCTGATCCACGACCATGGCCTCGTCTCGGTTCTCAAGCAATTGCACGACGATCTGGACCGCGCCGTGTTCGCCGCCTACGGCTGGCCCGGCTCGCTCACCGACGCCGAAATCCTCGAACGCCTCGTGGCCCTGAACGCCGAGCGCGCCGCCGAGGAAAAGCGCGGCGTCATCCACTGGCTGCGCCCCGAGTACCAAACCAGAGGCCAGAAGGTGGAGGGCAGAGGGCAGAAGGAATTGAGTTTGCCGGAAGGCAAAGCCAAGCCGAAGGCGAAAGCCAAGGTTCGCGCGGACGCTCGCCCCACCGGACGCAAAACCGAGTGGCCGAAATCTTTGGCGGAGCGCGTCCAAGCCGTGGAAGCCGCCTTGCACCGCGCCGGCAAACCGGTTGCAGCGGCGGAACTCGCGAAACAATTCAAACGCGCCAGGCCCGAGAACGTGGCCGAGATTCTCGAAACCCTCGTCACCCTGGGCCGCGCCCACCGCAAGGGCAACCAGTTTACGCGCTGAAGCATTTGAGCCGGGAATCTGAAACCCGGAGCCGCGGTTCATCACCAGGTTTCCCTTCCCGAAAAAAAAGCTGACAATCGCGAGCCAACAAATAATTATTTCCTGAACAAACGATCGCAACCACAACGCAAACAACCACCAATCATGAAACGCAGCCCGAAATTCACCCTGGCCGGCGTCGCCCTGGCCGGCGTCGCCACGCTCACGTCAACCGCTCACGCCGGCGGCATCGCGCTTTACGAAATTGCCACGCCCGATGTCGGCCTCGCGTCCGCCGGCTACGCCGCGCGCGCGGACGATGCCTCAACGTTGTTCAAGAATCCGGCCGGCATGAGCCGGCTGGCGGACGCACAATTTCAGGGCGGCTTGCAGGCGTTGTACGGCAGCGTGTCGTTCACCTCCGGGGCGAACACCTCGCCAGGGCTCGGCACCGATGACGGCGGTAACGCCATCGGCTGGTTGCCGGGCGCGAGCCTGTTTGTCGTGGTTCCGTTGGGGGAAAAATGGCGGGTGGGATTGGGAACCTTGTCCTACTTCGGCCTGGCGGCCGACTACAATGATAACTGGGTGGGCCGTTATTACGTCCAGAAAAGCACCCTGGCCGGGGTGACGTTGATGCCATCGGTAAGCTATCAGGCGACGGACTGGCTTTCGGTTGGCGTCGGATTGAACGCAATGTATGGTCTGCTGGACACCGAACTGGCGGTGAACAACCTCGGGCCGGCCGATGGACAGATGACCTTGAAGGACAAGACCTGGGGCCTCGGAGCGAACGTTGGGGTCCTGATTCAAGCCAGCGAGCAGACGCGCTTCGGCATCACTTATCTCTCGGCGGTAAAACTGGACTTTAGCGATACGCCGTCCTTCACGGGTTTGGGGCCGGTACTGGGCGCGATTCTGGCCAATCCGGCCGAATTGAACCTCGGCATGAACGTGCCCCAATCGGTAATGGTCAGCGGCTACCATAAATTGAATGAGCAGTGGGCGCTCATGGCTGACGTCGGCTGGCAGGACTGGAGTGAGTTTGGCTATGTGCAGGCGGGGGTGGAGGCGGGTGGCACCACCACGGTCAACCTCCAGTACCAGGACACCTTCCACGGCGCTTTGGGAGCGCAATATCAGGCATCGGAGAAATGGCGGTTCTCGGGCGGGGTGGCGTTTGACAGTTCGGCGGTGACCAGCGAGAACCGTACGGTGACGTTGCCCATGGGTCAGGCTTGGCGGTTTGGCCTGGGGGCGCAATACCAGCTCAGTCACGCGGTGAACATCGGCGCGGCCTACACCTTCATGTGGGCCGGCAACATGGCGGTGGATCAAGGTGCCGACCTCACCCTGCGAGGCCGCGTGGCGGGTTCGTACGAAGACGCCTGGTTTTCGTTTGCCAACCTTAACCTGACGTGGAAGTTCTGAGAACCCTGGCCGGCGACGGCGGAAAGCCAACCAGAAAGTGACCGGAAAGGTCGGCGGGAGCCGGGCGCAGCCCGGCGACGAACGCGATTGCATCCGTGACGCTTACCCGCAACAAGCTTCCGTGGCGCCGTTGCGCCGGACCCGTTAGGTATGGCATCTGCAGAGCACAACAATCGCGTCTATACGGCCTTCCATGACAGTGCGAATGTGGATCCTCGTTTTTTGGTCACAAAGAGCGCGGAGCCAACGCGATTCGACCAGTGGTTTCGCCCGAACGGATGCAATGGATACCTTGGCTCGGTGCACAGAACGTCAATAAATGAGGCATAACACAGACAAACAGGCGGTACACCCGAAGCGCGGAAGGCGGATGCAAAAATGGTCACAGCTGCTTGCGGGGAGGATGCTATTGCTGATTGCCATGGTGGCGGGGTGGCAAACGGCGGTTTCCGGAGCCGCCCACCTTCCGAACGCCGCCGCGCACATCGGAACGGTCGTCATCAACCGCAATGACCAATTCACGACGAATGTTTCGGTGACCCTGACGCTGAATGCCGTGGACAGCGG
>JADLHS010000253.1 GCA_020848635.1 Limisphaerales bacterium | reverse complement strand
TCACCACTTGGCAGTTCCAGAACTTGGATGTTTCCTAAGCGTGGGAATTCCCGAATGATCCGCATGCCATGGATTGCATGAAAATCCCTCAACGCCAGCAGGTTCGCGCCGGGAGCCGGTTTGATCAGAATCTGCCTCGGATGGTACGGTGGAAGCGATTGCATCGCCGGAGCCGACGAGATCAAGCAACAGGCCAGAACCACCAACCACCCCCAAGCGGACGCAACCGATTGGCGACTTGCTTCGACTAGTATTCCCAAGTCAATCGGCCAGCTCTCCCTGTTTGCAGTTGCACGTCGCACGACGCGATTGGGCCATGGTCAACAACAGCTTGGCAAGTAAAAAGCCCAACAAAGCCCGAACAAACCGAATTCGGGCTCGCACCGAAGAACCAACTTCCCAAGCCAACTATGACTCTTTGCTCCGATGACAAAGTAGCGCAGACGACTAGTCCCGTAGCTCCGCTTTTGCAGAAGCCAAACGGGTGGCATCAGCGCTGAAAGCGAAAACAATACCGACAGTTTTCAAGAAATATACCATATTGTTTTAAATCAACAACTTACACTACACTCGAACTCGCCGTTTGAAAGAGCCTGTAGGGATGGTTTACACTTTCCACCTATCTCGTCCTCTAGAACACAGCGACGAAAGAAAAATATGTTAGAATACAAATAAATCATTACCAATCACTTAAACACTAAACGATCACTCACTTAGAAATTATTACGAACGATGGTTCTAAACCTGCTAAAAACCAATTGCACTGAAAACCCGTGTTCACCTTGGAAGAGCGAATGGCCCATATGCCGAGAAACTCAGAGGGAAGACCGGGCCACAACAAAAAACAAACCAAAACCTATGATGAAAAAAATACTCGCCTTGGCCGTTGGGGCTGCGTTGCTTGGCGGAAGCAGCGCCATGGCGATCACATACCAAGATAATAATCCAGCCGATGTCTGGCTGAATGCGTTCAACACGTCCTATTCGGGACAGTTCACCCTTGCCGGTTATAACCCTGGTATCGAAACGATTACTTCAGCCGTTGCGACGTTCAAGCTGAACGATGCATTCGGTGGCCGGGAAGGATACAACATTACTGTCGAAGCGAATCCTTTTCTTTCAGGCGGCAGTTTTGCCACGTCCCTGTTCGGCACGATAACCGTTGGTAGCGGGATCACTGGAAACATTCTCGGCATCCTGGATGCGACCGGTGTCTTGGATTACACGATCACACGCACCAGTGGCGAATTCTGGCTGACCAACGCCAGGCTCGTTGCTCAGGCAAGCACTCGTACGGGAACGAATCCGACGAGTGTTCCGGATGGTGGCACAACCTTGGCAATGCTCGGTATGGGCTTGGTCGGGGTCTTCGGTCTCCGCCGTAAAATTGCCTAAGTCGGCTAGAGTAACTGTCCTTTCAAAATTCAGGCCCGCCATCTTGGCGGGCCTTTTTCTTTCGTTACTCCCGCACGGGGAACGGCTAACGGCAAAGAGACCAATGCCTTTTGACAACCCAAGTGCGGCGCCCCTTTTCGTGCCTTGCGCGCAATGGTGGGGTTTGCTATTCAAACGCTACGCGCAAAACCAATCCCACGATGAAAAGGAAATTTCTAAAACAATTCTGCATTCAACCCGGCACGAAGGTTAACCTGAAGAAGTTTTCGACGGACTGGACGGACACCAAGGCGGCAAAGAGGCTGGGCAAAGACAAGATCAAGCACCAGGCGCTTAAGATCCTGGAACGGAACCGTGAGGAACTTGATGCCGCGCAGGAACTGCTCTACGCCAGCGACAACCACTCGGTCCTACTGGTATTCCAAGCGATGGATGCGGCGGGCAAAGATGGCACGATCCGGCACGTCATGTCCGGCGTCAATCCGCAGGGTTGTCAGGTCTTCAGCTTCAAGAAGCCTTCGGTGGAGGAACTCGACCACAATTTCCTCTGGCGTTACATGAAAAGCCTGCCGGAGCGCGGCCGCATCGGCATCTTCAATCGCAGCTATTATGAGGATGTGCTGGTGGTGAAAGTGCATCCGGAGTGGCTTGACTTGAAATTGACCGACAAGCCGGACAAGAAGTTTTGGGCCGACCGTTACGAGGACATCAATAATTTTGAAAAGCATCTGGTGCGCAACGGCACGATCGTGCTCAAGTTCTTCCTACATCTCTCCAAGCAAGAGCAGAAAAAGCGTTTTCTGGAGCGCCTGACGAACCCGGATAAGCACTGGAAGTTCTCCGCGGCGGACATGGCCGAGCGCGCCCATTGGAAGGACTACCAGAAGGCCTTCGAGGATGCCTTCACGGCCACCAGCACCAAATCGTCGCCGTGGTACATCATTCCCGCCGACCGCAAATACGTCGCCCGGGCGCTCGTCGCCGACATCATTGTCGCGGCCATTGCCGGCCTTGATTTGAAGTATCCTAAAGTGACGCCAGAGAAGCTGCGTGACCTCAATGCGGCGCGGAAGGAACTCGAAGGTGAGGGCAGGAAAAAGGCCCCCAAGAAGCCCAAGCCCCACGCAAAAGCCAAGGCCAAACCCGCGTCCCCGGCAATGCCCCAACTTCAACCCGTCCCCCAGCCGGAAATTCATCGTCACGATTGATTCGCGCCCTCAGCGAGAAAGCCCAGCGGCGGGTGCCGCGGCCCGATTCCGACACTGAGAACTTAATAACATCATGAAAATTGTCCTCTATGGCGCCGCGGGCGGCGAAGTCACCGGTTCGGCGTATCACATTCAAACTGACCGCGCGAGCGTGCTGCTGGATTTTGGCATGTTCCAGGGCCATCGGAAAGTCGAGGACAGGAATTGCGTATTGCCCAAGTGCAATCTGACGAAGTTGGACGCGGTGCTGGTCACGCATGGTCATTTGGACCACACCGGGCGGCTCCCATTGCTGGTCAAAGCGGGTTACAGCGGACCGATCCTCTGCACGCCCGCCACGATTGAGATGGCCGGTCTGATTCTGCGTGATTCGGCCAAAATCCAGGCCGGTGACAATGAGCGCATCAACCGCAAGCGCATGCGGGCTGGGGAAGATCCGATCGAACCGCTTTACACGCCCGCACACGTCGAGACGTTGCTGGGCCAGTTCATCGCCGTGCCCTACAACGATTCCGTGGCGGTGGCCCCGGGAATTACCGCACGGTTTGTCGAAGCTGGACACATGCTTGGTTCGACCAGCATCCAACTCACGGTCGAGGAAAAAGGGCGACCCAAGACCGTGGTTTTCTCGGGCGACCTTGGGCCACTGGGAGCGCCTATTCTCAAGGACTTCGAACCGTTTCACAAAGCCGATGTCGTCTTCCTCGAATCCACCTACGGCGACCGCGATCACAAGCCATTCAACGACACGGTCAAGGAGTTCATTGAGATCGTGAAGGAAGTCGTCGCACGTAAAGGCAAAATCCTGGTGCCCACCTTTGCCGTGGGCCGCGCCCAACTGTTGCTCACGCTGCTGGCCGGGGCGTTTCGTAATAAAAAGCTGCCGCCTTTCCCGGTCTATCTCGACAGCCCGATGGCCGTCGCGGCGACGGAAATCTACCGACACCACCCGGAGTTGTTCGACGCGGAAATGACCGCCTTCATCAAGCAACGCGGGGTGGCCGCGGACCTGGAAATGGCGAAATCGAAAATCTCCGTCACCGCGCAGGACTCGATGGCTCTCAACGATGCGCCGGGGCCGTGCATGATCCTGGCCGGCGCCGGCATGTGCAATGCCGGTCGCATCGTGCATCATCTCCGCAACAACCTCTTCAAGCCGGAAACCGCCGTGCTCATCGTCGGTTTCCAGGCCGAAGGCTCGCTGGGCCGGCAGTTGGTGGACGGCAGCAAGCTCGTTTCCATCTTCGGTGAGAAGGTCGCGGTCAAGGCCAGCATCCACACGCTCGGCGGCTTTAGCGCGCATGCGGGCCAGACGGATTTGTTGAAGTGGCTGGGCGCGATGACAAATTCCCGCCCGCGCGTGGTTTTGGTGCATGGGGAAGACCGTGCCCGCGAACCATTCGCGGAAAAAATCCAGGAACGCTTCCGGATCCAGGCCGAACTGCCCAGTCTGGAAGCGAGCGTGCAAGTTTAACCGGACGGTACGCGATCCGATTTGAATCCAGCCTCACCCTTTCCCAACCAGCGAAAAAGGAACAGCCCCAACCGCCAGAGCCGATCTTGCCCCTGCCCCTGGAACGCCGCCTTGAGGCGGCAGCAACCTGGCCAAACCTGCTGCAGCTGCGTGAAGGCGGCGTTCCGATTCCTCCCTGCCGCAGGCGCAACTTCGGGGCGGTTTCAAGATGCCATCCAACCGCCAGTACCGCCAAAAGTGCGCGAAAGCACGTCCTCGCCATTCATTTTCGATGGCAAAAATTGTCCAGAGAATCGCAAGCGGCGGAAAGCCGCGGCGTCCGGACTCCCCTAGACTTACCGTGTTTGGAACCAAACTATGAACACCAACAGCCTCCAACAGATCGACCTCAAACCCTACGGGATCACTGTCAAGACGGTCTTGCGCAATCTTTCGCCGGCGCAACTCTACGAAGAGGCGATCCGCCGCGAACCGGGTTCGTCCATCGCCGAGTCCGGCGCGCTCGTCGCCTACTCGGGTGCGAAAACCGGCCGCTCCCCGCAGGATAAACGGGTCGTCCGCCACCCCGAGTCCGAGAAGGACGTGTGGTGGGGGGCGGTGAATATCCCCATGGAGGAGCATGGCTTCCGCATCAACCGGGAGCGCGCGATCGATTACCTCAACACCTGCGAGCGACTCTACGTGGTGGACGCCTTCGCCGGCTGGCATCCGCAGCACCGGTTGAAAATCCGGATCATCTGCTCCCGCCCGTATCACGCCCTGTTCATGCAGACGATGCTCATCCGTCCGATCCGCGAGGCCCTCGCGACGTTTGGCGAGCCGGACTACGTGATTTTTAATGCCGGCCGTTTCCCGGCCAACCGGCTGACTGCGGGGATGACCTCCAAGACATCCGTTGACCTTTCCTTCGAAGAACGGCAGATGGTCATCCTCGGCACCGAATACGCCGGCGAGATGAAGAAGGGCGTCTTTACGATCATGAACTATCTCATGCCCAAGCGCGGCCTGCTCTCCATGCACTGCTCCGCCACGGCGGACATCCATAGCGAGAGTTCGTCGGTGCTCTTCGGGCTTTCCGGCACGGGCAAAACCACCCTCTCCGCCGATCCCAAGCGCCGACTCATCGGCGACGACGAGCACGTCTGGGGGGAGGACGGCATCTTCAACATCGAAGGCGGCTGCTACGCGAAGGCGATTGATCTGACGCCCGAGAACGAGCCGGACATTTTCCACGCGCTCCGGTTCGGCAGCGTCCTCGAAAACGTGGTCTTCGACGATGAAGGGCATCACGTCAATTTTCACGATACCAGCATCACGCAAAACACCCGGGGCGCCTATCCCATCGAGTTCATCAAGAACGCCAAGCTGCCCTGTATCGCGAGCCACCCAAGCGACATCATCTTCCTCACCTGCGATGCCTTCGGCGTCCTGCCCCCGGTGTCGAAGCTCACCCCCGAGCAGGCGATGTATCACTTCATCTCGGGCTATACCGCGCGGGTCGCGGGCACGGAGATGGGCGTCACCGAGCCGGCCGCAACCTTCAGCGCGTGCTTCGGCGCGCCGTTTCTCGTCTGGCATCCGGCCAAATACGCCGAGTTGCTCGCGGAAAAGATGAAGCAGCACAAGGTCAACGTCTGGCTGATCAACACCGGCTGGAGCGGCGGCAGCCACGGCGTCGGGGCGCGCATCAAACTCAAGTACACGCGGGCCATCATTGACGCCATCCACGCGGGCACCCTGGCCAGCGCGCCGACGCACCCTGACCCGATCTTCGGGCTGCATGTGGTGACACAGGTCCCGCATGTGCCCGCCGGAATCCTCGTCCCCGAGAACACCTGGGCGGACAAGGAGACCTTCGCCGCGACCGCCCACAAACTCGCCGGCCTGTTCATTGCGAACTTCAAGAAGTTCGAGTCCGGCGTCACGCCGCAGGTGAAAGCCGCCGGCCCCAAAGCATAAGTTAATACCGCCCCCGTCCCTCGACGGGGGCGGAGCAACTCCGGTCCGGGGAAGGCCGGAAGCTTGCGGCCAGCCAAGAACAACGGTTAACGCGCCGTTGAAACGCGCGGGTCGTCTCCCCCCAGGACCGCCCGTGCTTTCACCCGCGAACCCGGCAAGAAGAAAAAGCCCACCCCGCAGACCAGCGCCCACCGGGTAAACCTCGAACTCGAGATTGCTGGCCCGCGGGTCTGCGTGTTGCCTCCGAGGTAGCGATCGTCGCGCTGCGGCGACCAGCGCCGCGTCCAGCGGCGCAATTATGCCGGGAGCGGCCCATAATGCAAAAGCTGGAGGGCAGAAACCGCGCCTGGCCCTTGCCGCCCGCTCTGCGCGGGCGGGGTCGTCGCAGCGCGACGGACCCTACCAAATGGGTATGTCACCGGATACGCATGGTCTCCGCGGGCTCGACTTCATGGCGGGCATTGCCGCGGCTCAAACGCTTACGGCGACCGTCCCGCCTTCGGCCTTGCGAAAGCGTTCGTGAATTTCAAAGAGGAAGTTGTCGAGTGTCTCCGCATTGATCGGATCCCCGTTCAGGGCCAGCGTCAACGTCGGCAGGCCTTCCTGCTGGGTGATGTGGAAGAATTGCGCCTCGGCCACCTTCGACGGCATGCATTCCAGC
>JADLHS010000252.1 GCA_020848635.1 Limisphaerales bacterium | reverse complement strand
TCCGTGATGATCGGCTGGCCATTTGTCATGGCACAACTGAAAGGCGGTGCGCCGTAAACGGTGATGTAAAAAGTTCCGTCGCTCAGGACCGGCGGGACCATTGTGATGCTGTCGCCAATCGCACCGCTGATTTCGGAGAAGGCATCGTTGGTGTATTCGTTGGGTACATTGTCCTGCCGCACCGCGATATTTGGATCGCCGCTGGTCGGGGAGAGGTTGACCTGCCAGGCAATCTGTTGCACGGGCACCTGCACGCGGAAGGTTACGTAACCATAGGTGGTGGCGGAGACGTTTGTATTCGAGTTGAAGGGGAGATCGGTAACCGCCTGCTGCCGCGAATCCAGCGTTATGCTCTGGCCGGGGTTGCCAATGACGCCGACCAGGTATTGGTTGCCGACGTTGATGTAGTTTGGCACCAGCAAGAGTTGTCCCGTGCCGCTCCAATCGTAATAGCCGCCGCCCGCCGATCCATACAAAACTGGTGCGCGGATATTATCCACGAGGATCGTATTGCCAGCGCCATTTAAACTGAGCCGCCATGCCAGCGTACCGGCCGAAATGGTCGTTTTGAAGAACCGCATCCCCTCCGGACCGATGATGCCGTTGGTGCCGCTGCTGGCGTCAGCCGCAAGGGCTGGCAGTTGTTCGATGTATGGTTCGCCGGTCAGCAAGGTCCATTGCGCACCCGGTGTGGCATGCACGGTCAGATACCAGTCCTGCCCGGGACTCCATTGCGCAACTTGGGGCAGGACGAAACCGTCCGAACCCACGCGGGTCGAAGCGTAGTTGTAGGAATTGGTTTGGGCCGCTGCCCCCAGCCGGAGGTAAAGATTGGCTTCGCCGCCGGTAACCTTCAACGCTGTGCGCCACGCGCCGTTGGCTGTGTTTTGTGTCGTGATCTTGAAAAAATAATCGCCGCCGGACGCGCTCAGGTTGGTGAACACCTGTGTGCCGAGATCGGCGGTGCCTGGATCCCAAGTCAAGGTGGTGAGCCAGCCAATCTCGGTGGTGAGGGTGTAGTTACAATTCGTCGCAGGCCCGGCCGGCAGATACACCCCGAGGAAATAGGTGTTGGAAGTCGCCAGCGTGCTATCGAGGACAATGGTGTCCACCGGTTGGCCGGAACTGAGGTAATCGTAGCTGCCGGTCGTCGGGACGGCCCCGCGCCGCACGTAAAGATTGGCGTCGGCGTTGGTGGTGCTGAGCACGATCCGCCAGCCCGGCAGATTCGTTGGAATGTCCACTTGAAAATAATGAAAGGCCCCGAGCCCCGCGCCATTCGTCAAAATGCCGGTGGTCGTGAAGGCAAGCGGTTTGAGTACTGGATAAGGCGCCGTGCGCAGGTCGGTGTGGTTCGTGGTCAGCAACGTGGTGAAGGCGTGGGTGGTGGAGCCCGCTGGGGTGCTGACGCGCAATCCGTAATTGGTCGCAATAAATTCCGGGCTTTCGAGATTGATCTTATTGGTCGTGCCGTTCAGCCGTGCGATGAAATCAAAGTCGGTGTCGGTCGGCGTGCGGCCCTTGGCCAGGCGCAGATACGAGTACGTGGCGGGGGCGTTGCTGATGATGAGCGACAGATTCGTGGCGGACGCGCCAAGGGTGAAACTAAAGTTGGTCGCCTGACCGGGCGCATTGGTGCCCACAAACGTCTGGGCCGTGAGATTTGCCGCGCACAACAGCCAGCCGGCAATGATGGAAGCGGCGAAGAAAGAATTAATTACTCGTTTCATTTAAGCTCCTGCTGATTCTGAAAACTACTTGCATTAAACACTTTTTCAGAACGACTTCAAGTCGAAATTAGCAGGAAGATCAAGGCCGAGGCTATCCGCTTGCTCCAGTTCCGAACGAAGCACTAGCATCCCCGGGTGAAGAATCTGTTAGAGCACGTCGAGGATTCCGTCGGTGTCCGGAAGCTGTTCCGGCGGGGCGAGCGGATTCTGGTTGCGGTTTCGGGCGGGCTGGATTCGATGGTGTTGCTCCACCTGCTGCACCGCCGCGCGCCGCGAGGTCGAGGGAAGCTATTCGTCGCCCACTTCAACCACCAACTTCGCGGGCGCGCGAGCGATGCCGATGAGTGCTTCGTTCGGAGAACGGCGGCGGCCCTGGGGCTGCCGTTTCGGGTGGGTCGGGCAGCGGTCAAGGCTTTCGCCCAACTGCGCGGCTTCTCGGTCGAAATGGCCGCGCGCGAACTGCGTCATAAATTCCTAGCCCGAACGGCGGTCCGCTTAAAATGTCGGGTCGTAGCTTTGGCCCATCACGCCGACGATCAGGTGGAGTTGTTTTTCCTGCGCGTGTTCCGGGGCGCGGGTGGGGAAGGATTGGCGGGAATGAAGTGGCGCTCACCTTCGCCGGCCAATCGAACGCTCGACCTCGTGCGTCCGCTGCTCGACGTGAGCAAGGCCGAGCTTGTCGCGTTCGCCCATGCGCAGGGCATCCACTTTCGTGAAGATGCGAGCAATGTGTCGGTCGACATCTTACGCAACCGGGTGCGCCATGAACTGTTGCCCTGGCTTCGTCGTCGGTTTCAACCTGCGCTCGACCAGAGCGTCCGCCGACTGATGACGATCGTGGGCGGGGAGGCCGAAGTGGTGGACGCCGTCGCGCGCTCGTGGTTGGCAAAAAGCAGGCCGGTATTTGACAGGCTCGCCGTCGGTGTTCAACGGCGCGTCCTCCAGCTTCAACTGCAACGGCTCGAGGTGGCCACGGATTTTGAATTGATCGAGGCCCTGCGGCGCGCGGTCAATCAGCCTGTGACCGTGGGTGCGGCCGTAACAGTAGTGCGGGAGAAGTCCGGGCGAATTTCTAAACTCATCGCGGCCAAGGAACAGTTTCAATCCGGTCGTCTCGCACTCCGGCTGAAAGCGAAACCACAAGTGGTGGCATTTGCCGGAGTGGAAATTGGCTTTTGCCTGGCGGCTCAAGGTGGAGTAGGTGGGCGACGGATGCCGGCGGGGGCTGAGATTTTTGACGCGGCCAAAGTCGGCGCGAAGATCGTGCTCCGGCATTGGCAGCCGGGTGACCGTTTCCAACCGATCGGTATGCCTGTCGCCATGAAACTCCAGGATTGGTTCACGAACCGTAAAATCCCGCGGGCGCGCCGAAGACAATTGATCGTGGCCACGACCTCCGGCGGGGAGGTTTTCTGGGTGGAAGATCAGCGCATCAGCGAGCGCTTCAAATTGACGGCGGCGACACGACGACGTTTGATTTGGCGCTGGCGTCGCCTTTGATATCGGCGCGAGTTTGATTATTTCCTCGAATTCCGTTGCGCTCTCAGGCGTCATTAGCTGCGTATGAAATCCAACTTGCCCGAAAATCAGTTTACCCGCCGCCGTTTTCTCCAAACCACCGCGCTCGCCGGCCTGGCGGCGCCGTTCGTTTTGCCCTCTGGTCTGCGCGCTGCAGCCCCCAATGCCAAACTCAATCACGCCTGCATCGGCGTGGGCGGGATGGGCTGGAATGATCTGAATACCTTTCTCCAACACCCGCGTTTGCAAGTGGTGGCGCTGTGTGATGTGGACGCAACTCATCTCGATAAAGCGGCCAAGGCCGTGCCTGGCGCCCGGCTCTACTCGGATTGGCGCGAGTTGCTGGAAAAAGAGGGGGACACAATCGACTCGGTGAACGCCTCGGTGCCGGACCACATGCACTTCGCCATCGCCTACAGTGCGATACAGCGGGGCAAACACGTCTATTGTCAGAAGCCGATGTGTCATGACGTAGCGGAGGTCCGCGCGTTGACCGAAGCTTCGATCAAGCAGCGCGTGGTCACGCAACTCGGCACGCAGCTCGCCGCCGGTCTGGGTGAGCGCACAGCGGTGCAACTGTTAAAGAACGGTGCGGTGGGCAAGATTCAGCAGGTTTACCTGTGCGCCAATCGCCCGGGCGCCGTGGAGAATTACCGCCTCGCGGGGCCACGACCTGCAGTTGGCGTTGAACCGCCGGCGCCGCTCAATTGGGACTTGTGGCTCGGCACCGCTCCCGTGCGGCCATTCGCGCCGGATATTTATCATCCGGTCAAGTGGCGGGCGTGGCAGGATTTTGGCACAGGCTGGTCTGGTGACATCGGTTGCCACCTTTTCGACGCAGTCTGGAAAGGTTTGGGTTTGAAACCAGCACTCGACGTCATTGCCGAAGTCCAGGCGTCATGGATGGAATCACCAATCCGCCGGGCGGATACCTGGCCGCAGGGACAGCACATCACCTGGACCTTTCCAGGCAATGCCTTGACGGAAGCCAAGACGCTCCCGGTGGAATGGTTCGACGGCGACTATTATCCGCCCGAACCCATCCGGGCCCTTTATTCGGTTAAAGATTACCCGACCGAATCGGTGATGTTCATCGGCACGGAGGGCGCCATGCTGCTCGAATTGGGGCGCGGACCAATCCTGCTGCCTGAGGAAAAATTTGAGAGCCTCTCCCGCCCGAAATTTGAACCGCGCGATCACTACCATCACTTCGTGGACGCCTGCCTCGGCCTCACGAAGACCGAGTCCCTTTTCGCTCAGACCGGTCCGATGACGGAAGCCATTCTGCTCGGCACGGTGGCGATCCGGGTGCCGGGCAAGAAACTGGAATGGAATCACCGCCGGATGAAAGTCACCAATAACGCGGATGCAAACCGATTCCTCAAGCGCAATTATCGCAGCGGCTGGCACACCGGCGGATTCTAAGACTGACCAAAATGATTTATCTCGAAATCAAACCTGAATTGAGGCGTAATTAAATCACCATGAAAAACACGTTGCCCGACTCCAAACTCACCCGTCGTCATTTTCTCGCCGTCACCGGCTTGGCGCTGGCCGCCCCGACAATCTTTCCCGGCTGCGCTTCGGGTCGCGGGGAGAAAGTCGCCCCGTCCAATCGCATCACCATGGGCATCATCGGTGCCGGTTGGCAGGGGACGGGCAACATGAAGGCTTTTCTGGGCCAGAAAGACTGTCAGGTCGTGGCGGTGTGCGACCTGGACCGCGAGCATCTCACGTCCGCCCAGGAGACGGTCAACAAGCATTACCAGAACACGGATTGCCGGGTTTATCATGATTACCGCGAGATGTTGGCGCGGCGGGATATTGATGCGGTGATGATCGCCACCCCGGATCACTGGCACGAGTTGACCGCGGTGGAGGCCGCCCGCAACAAGAAGGACATCTATGGGGAGAAGCCGCTGGGCAAGACGATCGCCGAGCAACAAGCGATGGTCAAAGCGGTGCAGAAGAACAATCGCATTTGGCAGACCGGCTCCTGGCAGCGTTCGGAAAGGCATTTTCATTATGCTTGTGAAATCGTCCGCAACGGTTTGATTGGCAAACTCAAGCGGGTTGAAGTCGGCCTGCCGGACGGTCACTCGGACTTTGCGAAGACCAAGGATAAAATGGCCGTGACGCCACCGCCGCCCGGACTGGATTACAATTTCTGGATCGGCCCGTCCGCGATGATGCCGTACATCGAAGCGCGGGTTCACAAAAACTGGCGGTGGAACTACAATACTGGTGGTGGACAGTTGCTCGACTGGGTGGGGCACCACTGCGACATCGCGCACTGGGGCATGGGTTTTGACAACAACGGCCCGTATGAAGTCGAAGGGCAGGGGGAGTTTCCCCCCAAGGATGCCGTATGGAACACCTGCACAAAGTATCGCATCAATCTGAAGTATCCAAACGATATTGAAATGGTCATGGCCGGTGGCTACGACGACATCCGGGGCGGGACCAAATGGATTGGCACCGACGGCTGGGTCTGGGTGAATCGCAGCAACGCCTTCGAATCTTCCAATCCGGCCTGGAGCGATGCGCGACGCTTGCCCGAGGAACTGCGGAAAGTGAAGCTTTACGAGTCCAGCAACCACTATCGCAACTTCCTCGATTGCGTAAAATCGCGGCAGCCAACCATCACACCCATTGAAACGGCACATCACTCGGCGATCCCGGGACACCTTGGACTTATTGCAATGCTGTTGGGCCGGAAGATTCGCTGGGATGTGAACAAGGAAGTCATTGTGGGCGACAAGGAGGCCAGCCGCCTTCTGACGCGGCCTTTCCGCAAGCCTTGGAAATTGGCGTAAGTGGGCGCGGATCGTTCCGCCCCTGCTTATGGCGGGTGCAATCGCGCTGGTCGTGGGTTGGCCGGAGGGCAAGGCGTTTCACTTTTCCCTGCGCTTGACGGGTGCACTCGCAATCTTCACAGTTTTGACTCATTTGACCGAAGTTTCGGCCAGGAGAATTTTATGAGCAACGCACACAACCTGTTTGATACCCTGAAACAATTCGATCTCGGCACGGGCCGGGAAGGAAATTATTACTCGCTGCCGGCGCTGGAGAAGGCGGGCGTCGGACCGATCTCCAAACTGCCCATCTCCATCCGCATCGTGCTGGAATCCGTCCTGCGCAATTGCGACGGCAAACGCGTGAGCGAAGTCGCCGTCCGCGCCCTCGCCAACTGGAAACCGGTCGAGGAGCGCACGGAAGAAATTCCCTTCGTCGTTGCGCGCATCGTGCTGCAGGACTTTACCGGAGTGCCGCTACTTGTGGACCTCGCGGCCATGCGCAGCGCTGTCGCCAAGCTCGGCAAGAATCCCAAGATCATTGAGCCGCTCGTACCTGTGGATCTCGTCGTGGACCACTCGGTGCAGGTGGACTTTGCCGGCAGCTCCGACTCGATGGAGCGCAATCTCGAGCTCGAATTCTCCCGCAACCGTGAACGTTATCAATTTCTCAAGTGGGGCATGCAGGCGTTCGACACCTTCAAAGTCGTTCCGCCCGGCATCGGCATCGTGCATCAAGTGAACCTCGAATACCTCGCCAAGGGCGTGCTGAGCGCGAATGGAGTTTACTATCCCGACACCCTGGTCGGCACGGACTCGCACACCACGATGATCAACGGTCTCGGTATTGTCGGCTGGGGCGTCGGCGGCATCGAAGCAGAAGCCGGCATGCTGGGCCAGCCGGTTTATTTCCTCACGCCGGATGTGGTCGGCGTGCATTTCACCGGCGCAATCCGGGAAGGCGTTACCGCCACCGATGTTGCGCTCACGGTTACGCAGTTGTTGCGCAAGGCCAAGGTCGTTGGCAAGTTCGTGGAGTTCTTCGGCCCGGGCGCCGCCGCATTGCCACTCGTAGATCGCGCAACCATCGCCAACATGGCGCCGGAATACGGCGCGACGATGGGCTTCTTCCCGATTGACGAGGAATGTACAAACTACCTCCGCGCCACCGGTCGCTCGAACGGCGATTGCAAACTCTACGAAAATTACTACCGCGCCCAGGGCCTGTGGGGCATGCCGCAACTCGGCGAGATCGAATATTCGCAACTGATCGAACTCGATCTCGCAACCGTGAAGCCCAGCGTCGCCGGCCCGAAACGTCCGCAGGATCGCATCGAGTTGCCGAACCTGCGCCGCGAGTTCTTCACCGCGCTGCAACGGCCGACCACGGAAAACGGCTTCGGTAAAACGCGTCAGGACGCCACCAAGTCAGTAAAGGTCGAGACCACCGCGAAGAAGAAGGCCAAGGTTGGCACCGGCTCGGTGCTCATCGCGGCGATCACGAGTTGCACGAACACCTCGAACCCGAGCGTGATGCTCGCGGCAGGGTTGCTCGCGAAGAAGGCCGTGGAGAAAGGTTTGTCGGTGAATCCGGCAGTCAAGGCCTCGCTCGCACCTGGTTCGCGCGTCGTCACGGATTATCTCAAGAAGACGAACCTCCAGAAGTATCTCAACAAACTGCGCTTCAATCTCGTCGGCTATGGCTGCACGACTTGCATCGGCAACTCCGGCCCCCTCGACGCCAACATCGAAGACGCCGTGGTGAAAAATGATTTCGTCGCCGCCAGCGTGTTGTCCGGCAATCGCAACTTCGAGGCGCGCGTCCACCAGAACATCAAGGCGAACTTCCTCATGTCGCCGCCGCTCGTCGTCGCGTTTGCGCTCGCGGGCCGCGTGGACATTGACCTGAGTTGCGAATCGCTTGGGAACGACAAGGATGGGAGCCCCGTGTATCTCGCCGACCTTTGGCCCACGCTTCAGGAAGTCCGCGATGCGATGGAGTCCGCGCTCAAGCCGGAAGTCTTCCGCAAGCTCTACAAGGATTTCGCCGCGCAGAATCCCAAATGGAACGAAATCCCCTCCAGCGTCGGCAACGTATACGAGTGGGATCGCCAGTCCACCTACATTCAGGAGCCGCCGTTCTTCGAGAACTTCGCGATGACGCCCGGTAGCATCGCTCCGATCACCGGCGCGCGCGCCCTTGGCATTTTTGGCGACAGCGTGACGACCGACCACATCTCGCCGGCCGGTGCGATCAAGAAGAGTTCGCCGGCTGGCAAATTCCTCCAGGAAAACGGCGTGGAAGCCGTGGACTTCAACAGCTACGGCTCGCGCCGCGGTAACGACCGCATCATGACGCGCGGCACATTCGCCAACGTCCGCATCAAGAACCTCATGCTCGGTGGCGAGGAAGGCGGCAACACGATTGGCGCTGATGACGCGAAGACCTCCATCTACGACGCCTCGATGGCTTATCAGAAAGCCGGTACGCCGCTCATCATCATCGCCGGTCAAGAGTACGGCACGGGTTCATCCCGCGACTGGGCTGCGAAAGGCACGAACCTGCTCGGCGTGAAAGTCGTCGTGGCGCAAAGTTTCGAACGCATTCACCGCAGCAACCTCGTCGGCATGGGCGTGCTGCCGTTGCAATTCAAGGACGGCACCACCGCGCAAACCCTCAAGCTCGACGGCACTGAGACTTACGACGTCATCGGCCTCGACGCAAACATCAAGCCGCAGCAAGACCTGACGCTCAAGATCACGCGTAAAGACGGCAGCGTGGAAAACGTCAACGTCCGTTGCCGCATTGATACTCCCATCGAGATTGATTACTACCAGCACGGCGGAATTCTGCCGTACGTGTTGCGGCAGTTAGTGGCGAAGGCTTGATTTGAATTAAATCACCACGCCGCGCTGGACTTCCAGCGCGGCGTTTTGACTTGTGCCGCAGTGTACCGTGTCATCTTTCATCTCGATATGGACGCGTTCTACGCGTCCGTAGAGCAGCGTGATAATCCCGCGCTAAAGGGGAAGCCTGTAATCGTCGGCTCGCCGCCGACACAGCGCGGCGTGGTGGCGGCGGCAAGTTATGAGGCGCGGAAGTTCGGCGTGCGTTCGGCTATGCCCAGCGTGACGGCGGGACGGTTGTGTCCTAAAGGCGTGTTCGTCCGCCCGCGCATGGAGGCTTATCGCAACGAGTCGCACGAGATCATGGCCATCGTGCAGGAGTTCGCCGGGGAATTGATCCAGCAGGTTTCGGTGGATGAAGCTTACGTGGACGTTTCGGTACTGCATCAGGGTGCGACTGCAGATGAAAGTCTGGAGCTCGCTCTGCCGCTGGCACGCCAAATCAAGGCCGCAATCCGTGCACGCCGGCAGCTCAACGCTACGATCGGCGTTGCTCCCAACAAGCTGCTCGCAAAGCTGGCCAGCGATTATCAAAAGCCGGACGGACTGACCATTATTCGCGATTCCGAGAAGGTGGCATTCCTCCAGCCTTTGCCGGTGCGATCATTGCACGGCATTGGCAAGGTGACGGAAGAAAATCTTCAGCGTGCTGGCATCCACACCGTTGGGGACTTGCAGAACCACGCCGGGGACTTGCGCGCACTGGTGGGATCGTGGGGGCCGGAGTTGAAACGCTTCGCCTTCGGCGAGGATGATCGCCCGCTCGATCTGGACGATGAGGTCAAAAGCATCAGCAGCGAGAACACCTTTCTGCGGGACACGGACGACCGGCCTACCTTACGCGCCTGCCTGAAAGAGCAAGCCGAGGACGTGTCGGCCAGCTTGGGGAAACGCCGGCTGGCGGCGCACACGGTCCAGGTGAAAATTCGTTATGGAGATTTCACTAGTCTCACGCGCCAGATTTCCATGGAAGAGCCGTTGACGGATGCCAAAGAGATTTACCGACTCGGCTGCTGGCTGCTGGCGCGGGAGCGATTGGTGAACCGGCCGCTGCGTTTGCTGGGGCTGGGTGTGAGCGGATTGGTGGAAACGCGGGCGAGCCAACTCCGGCTGCCGTTTGCAAGCTGAAGGCTCGCCAAACTCATCCGTTGAGTCCAAACTGCGGGTGATGAGTTATCTCGTTCAAGAAATCGCCGCGGAGGTAATCCGGAGCACCAGCCGGGATAAGCCCGCCGACGCAGCGTTGCGCGAAGTGCTCAAACAGACGCGCAATCTGGCTCCGTTCGATGCGACCGAGGTCAGCAAGACAGTTTTCCTGTATTACCGCTGGCACGGCTGGTTGCGTGACGAGCGGGGTGGGGTGGAGGGAAAGATGCGACTTGCTTTGCGGCTGGCTGATCGGTTTCGCGCGAATCCAGCGACTATTTCGATGACTGAATTACGCACCAAGGCCATACCGGCTTGGGTGACGGAACAATTGGAAGTGACCGACGACTGGTTGAGCTCGCTGCAACGCGAGCCGAAGTTGTGGCTGCGGGTCAAGCGCGGGCGGGGGGCGGCTGTGATGGACCAATTGCCCGGAACGCACGTCAGTCCGACGTTTCCCGAGGCTTTGGTTTATGAGGGGGAAACCGATCTGTTCAAGACGCCGGAGTTTCAGGCGGGTGAATTTGAGATTCAGGATATCAGTTCGCAGGTGGTGGGCGTGCTGTGTAACCCGAAGCCGGGTGAGACCTGGTGGGACGCATGTGCCGGGGAAGGGGGAAAGCTGCTGCACTTATCGGACTTGATGCAGAACAAGGGATCGATCTGGGCGAGCGATCGGGCGGCGTGGCGATTGCAGAAACTCAAGCGGCGGACGGCGCGTGCCAAGGCGTTTAATTACCGCGCGGCGCTCTGGGACGGCAGCGTGAAACTGCCAACGAAGACGAAGTTCGACGGCGTGCTGGTGGACGCTCCATGCAGCGGCCTCGGGACGTGGCAACGAAATCCGCACGCTCGGTGGACGACCACGGCAGAGGATGTGAAGGAGCTGGCCGCCGTGCAGCGGCGCTTGCTGGCGAACGTGGCGGGGTCGGTGAAGCCGGGCGGAAAACTCATCTACTCGGTATGCACGTTGACGAGAGCGGAAACGAGCGGGGTGGTGGACGATTTCAATCGGGCGCAGGTGGAATTTGAGCCGCTCGAATTGTCGCTACCGCCGGCGCGGGAAGGGCAGTCCGCCCTTGGTTCGCCGGCGCTGACCGTCTGGCCCGCCGCTTTTTGGGGGAATGGAATGTTCATCGCGGGTTGGCGGCGGAAGAAGCATTGAGTCCGGTGCGCGTCACCGGTTCGTAACATTTCCGTCACCGGCTTGTTGCCGGGATTGCATTGTTTCACTTTCCGGCGCGTGCTATTCAACGGGCGTGATGAAGCAGAAGATCCTCGTAGTGGACGACGAACCGGAGGCGGTGGAGCTGCTTGAATTTAATCTCAAGCAAGCCGGGTATGATGTCATCACGGCGGCCGACGGCGGCGAGGCATTGCATAAAGCCAAGGCCGCGCAGCCAGCGCTGGTGGTATTGGATCTGATGCTGCCCGAGATTGACGGTCTGGAGGTTTGCAAACTCCTGCGCCGGGACCCGACCACGGCGAAAATGCCGATCCTTATGCTCACGGCCAAGGCGGCCGAGATTGACCGCGTGCTGGGCCTAGAGCTCGGCGCGGATGATTACGTGACCAAGCCGTTCAGCCCGCGTGAGTTGGTGTTGCGGGTCAAAAAGATTCTCGAACGGGGTAAACAAAAAACCGAGGCACGCGAGTCGATGCGGTTTGGTGACCTGCTGATTGATGTGCCCAAACATCTGGCGACGTGGAAGGGGAAGGCGCTGGAGCTGACCGCCACGGAATTCAAACTCCTGACGATACTCGCGCAGCGCGCGGGCCGCGTGCAATCTCGCGACGCGTTGCTGCGGGACGTGTGGGAATACGACAGTCTGATTGACACGCGGACGGTGGATACGCACATGCGACGGCTGCGCGAGAAACTGGGGCCGGCGGCGAAATACCTCAGTACGGTGCGAGGCGTTGGTTATCGGTTTGTCGAGTGAAGCGGGCCCACAAATATCGTACCCGTGCTAATCAAATGGTGTGGGTCAGGCACAGCCGTCCGGAGGCTTTCATATGTCGGCTTCATTGATCATTTTGCTAGCTGTCATTTGTCTTGGCGCGCTCCAACTTTGGTGGCGGTGGCGATTCGGACGCGAGCGCCGGCGGTGGCGCAGTGAGATGGCCAAGCGCGAAAATCTTGAAATGGTCGCTGCGGCCGAAGCGCGCGCACGCCAGGACGCCATTCTGGACAGCATGATCGAAGGCGTATTGGTGCTCGACGAAACGAATCGAGTGCAGTTTGCGAATCGCACATTTGCCGAGATGTTCGCGACCATCGGTGCGCTGAGTGGCAAGACGGTAATGGAGGCTGTGCCTGTCCACGAAGTCGCGGAGATAGTCGAGCGCACCCGGCAGGAAGGCAGGGTGATTGATCAGGAGATGAAGCTGGCGGGCAATTCGGAGCGGTGGTTGCAGGTGAACGCCGCTACCATCTCAAGTGTGGAGCGGCGCCGGCTCGGGACAGTTCTCGTCTTTCACGACCTCACACGACTAAAGCGGCTGGAGCGCACGCGGGAAGAGTTTGTCGCCAACGTCAGCCACGAACTACGCACGCCGCTGTCGCTCATCACGGGTTACGCTGAGACGCTGCTGGACGGGGCCAAGGACAATCCCGAAGTGGCAACCAAGTTCTTACAGACCATCGATCGAAACACGCGCCGGCTGGATTTGCTTATCCAGGACCTGCTCACGATCTCCGCGCTCGAATCAGGCCGGGTGGCGTTGAATTGTCAGCCAGTGAAGCTGCGGTTGGTGATAGAACGAAACTTGGCGGACCTAAGAACCCAAGCGGCGGCGCGCAAGATAGTCCTGGTCAACGACTTTCCGGACTTGACCGCGCATGCCGATGAAACGCGGACGGAACAGGTCCTTAGTAATCTCCTGGAAAACGCCGTGAAATACGGGCGGGAAGGAGGAACGGTGCGGGTGGGAGGTCGGAAAACGGGCGATGGAAAGTTGGAAGTGTTTGTGCAAGACGACGGACCGGGGATTCCGGTCGAGGCTTTGGAACGGGTCTTCGAGCGGTTTTATCGCGTGGACAAGGCTCGCTCACGGGAGCAGGGCGGAACCGGTCTTGGCTTGTCCATCGTAAAGCATATTGTCCAGTCCCACGGGGGCCGAGCGTGGGTGGAAAGTGAAATTGGGCACGGAGCAAAATTCTTTTTCACGTTGCCGGCTGGAGGGAAGGTGGACGGGTGAGTAGATGGGGAAGTGTGGCGCGAGATAGGATTTACCGCCGGTTTTCTTTCAATTTACCATCTTCACCCGCGCGGTTTGAGTAATTAGGTCTTTCTCGGCTGCCGTACATCTCCTAGACTCCGCACATGGTTCATGTGGGCACCGGTTACGACGTTCATCAGTTGGTTGCGGGACGAAAGCTCGTTCTGGGCGGTATTGAGATTCCGCACCCGAAAGGACTCGACGGCCACTCGGATGCCGATGCCTTGATGCACGCAATCTGCGATGCCATTCTCGGCGCGCTAGGTGAGGAGGACATCGGCCATTTCTTCCCCAACACCGATCCCCGCTGGAAAGGGGTGCCAAGCCGAGTATTTCTGGAGGAAGCCGCGCGCCAGGTGTTGCAGCGCAACGGTCGCATCGTGAATGTGGACGCTACCGTGATCGCCCAGGCGCCGAAGATTTATCCGCACATAGCCGGGATGAAGAAATGCATCGCCGATGCCCTGGGTTTGCGCGAATGCCAGATTGGCATCAAAGCCACCACCAACGAGCACATGGGGTTCATCGGGCGCGAAGAAGGCATTGCCGCCATGGCCGTGGCCAGTTTGGACCTGCCGTTCTAACGCACATGCCTAAAGCCGAAATCAGTTGGAAACGGGTTACCGAGGACGGCGCGAAGCTTCAAGTCAATGCGCAGCGCGTCGGGGGTGAGTGGCTGTTCTCCCACCGCGCGAAGCGTTTTGACCAATGGGAACGCGTGGCCCATCCGCCGCTGGAGGATTGGCTCGAACTGCTGGATGCCGTGAAACGGCTCGTGACCCGCCGCCGCTTGCAACCCCTGCACGAAGACCTCGTCCGGCGTCGAATTCGTGAAAAGTTTCCCGAGGCTGAGGTTTAGTTTGGAACAGCCTGAGTCTCAACGACGGCGGAAGCGTTCAGCAAGAACCTGCGGTATTAATTTCTCCCAAGATCCATTTTTGGTGCGGCCCACGTTTCGAATTCATTCCTGATCGTTCGTGGTTTTTCTCAGGTGGCATCACTTAGTTCACCAGATGGCTGAGCGCATTTAGCATGGGCTGGTTGGAAATCTGAATCAGACCGCCAAATGGTTGATCCAGTTCCAGGATCAGGAAGATGGCCCCGGCCACCGACAGCGCGGCCAGCATTAACGCGCCAATGGCGGTGGGATTGGGCGGGGCGAACAAGCCGACACTGCCAAAGATAATCGCCAGCCAGGCCACCACCACGATCAGCAGGGGCATCGAAATCGAAGTGCCCGTCTGTTCGAACAATAGCCAGCGCATTTGGCCAAGGTCAGTGGTTACGACCGCTGCCTGCGATTTGAACGCGCTTTGGGCGTCGTTCTGCGGGGCCAGTTTTTGAATGGCCTTCGGCAGGGCTTCGCTCCAAGCTGAGCCCGGATCGGCGGGCCCGTGCCCGATTGTCGCCTCCGCCCAGATCCGGGCGATTGCACCTTCCACGGCTTGACGCAGCACCTGTCGGGCGGGGTGGGTTTCCGGCCCGTAATTGAACAGTACGCGGTCGAGGAAGGCAATCTTCGCGGCCATCTGCGTCACCTCGCTCTTCTCGGTATCGTAGGAACCCTTGGCCGAGGCGACGAGCAAGCCGAGAATCAGCGCGGCCATGGTGGCGACCAGGCCCATGCCAACCCGCACCGCGTCCTTGGTATCGGCGTTAAGATGATGCTCGGGGAGGGCGGCGTTCAGGCGCATCCCCAGCAAAGTGGCGGCGAAGATGCAGGCGAACACGATGGGCGCAACAAGGTATGGATTCATCAGGGCGAGGCGTGATTTGGTGCCACCGCTCTTGGCTTGGTTTAACTGCGGTGGATTTCGTGTTCCGTTGGCTCCGTGTCGAGCTCGGTTTACTGGCTATGCTCTTTTTTGGCTGCTGGCGCTTTCTTGAACGGATGGTCCAGGCTGGCCGTGCTGAAGCCGACCTTCAATGAGTTGGTGTCAGTCCGGTTCGCTCAGCCATTGCCAGGCGGACTCGATGTCCGCTATGTCGAAGTACCGGAGCTTGGCAAGGGTGAATGGCTTGCAGACTTTCGCCATCCATTCCTCCCATTTTCGCTCCCCGACCAGCGCGACGCGCTCTACGTCGCGGCAATGTTGCGTGGCAAATTT
>JADLHS010000251.1 GCA_020848635.1 Limisphaerales bacterium | reverse complement strand
TCGTGAGTCCGGCGTTGGCCGCAATGGCCTGGTCGTAACAACGGATCGCCTCATCCACCTGCCGAAGTTGTTCGAGGGCGATGCCTTTCTTGACCAATGCCTCGCCATGGTTGGGTTCGGTCAGGAGAATCTCCTCGAAGCAAGCGAGTGCTTCGCCCGCTTTGTCCAGGTTCAACAACGATTGTCCTTTGGCGAGCAACAGGGTCTTGTGGTCGCCTTCGCCTTCGGGTTGATCGCCATTAGTCTGGACGCCGTTGCCAACGTGCGGGGAGTGTTCCGCCGCCGCGCCACCGTTCAGTGGCGGGGGCGCGGTGTGTTCCAGTTCCAAAATTCGCTTTTCCAGACTGGTCAGGGCGCCGAACAAGCGCGTATTGGCTTGGGCCGTCGCGCCACCGCCGAGCAATTGCGCTTCCGCCGCCATCGGTGGTATCGCGGCCCGACTCGCCGCCTGCGCCATCGCGGAAAACTCGGCCAGCCGGTTCACCGCGCGCCATTGCAGATAGGCCGTCAACAGCATTACCCCGAAGCCCACCAAGGCAATAGTGCCCGCCACGATGAGCAACAAACGATGCGTGCTTTGCATCCGCTGTTCCATGCTTTCGAGTTCATCGCTGCGCTTGGCGGTCAGCGCCTGTTCGATGGCCTGGAAGCGCGCGGCCACGACCTCGGCATTGCGGGCGGCAACGGCTTCAGTTTCCTGGCGATTGCGCTCCAATGCGAGCTGGGTGGCGTGCAATTGCTCCTGCAGTTGCAGATACGCCCGTAGCGTGTCATTTGAATTGGTACCGGTTTCGAGGGACGGCTCCTCGGCGTTTAATCGGCCACCGGGCAGGGTGAAAATCAGGCAAAGCAGGCCAACGGCAAGCCTCCGCCATCCGCGTTTCAAATTCTGAGACGTGTTCATGCGACGTGATTTGAGACTGAGCCGTTCGTGGCTCCTTGTCAATCCTCGGGGTGCTGGAAAAACAAGCTGCGCCGGTTAGGGCTGCTGCCGTTGTTATTTGAGTCCCCGGCCATCGGGGGCTGGCTGCCGTTTTGCCAAGTTTCGTTCCGGAGAATCCAGCCGGGGGGGCCAGCCAAAACCAGAAGACCGGCCCTTGCTTTCCGGGGCTGCCTGGTGCTTTCTAACTTTGCCGTGTCGCATGAATGTGCGGTGGGTATGGCCTGCTCCACTGGTTGACACGGTCCACATGTAGGTCATTGTTTCGATTGTGGCACCTTGGCCGTTTTCATTTCACGTGGGTCGTCGGGGGGATTCCCTGGGTTATCGCCCGGTCCATGGCGCGCATCTGCTCCGGCGTGCTTGGTACGCAGCGACCCTCCTCATTTGCGTCGGGTCTGGCTTCGCGCAATCCAGTCGCCCAGGCATGGGCGCCACCCCCTATGCTGACGCGCTGGGCACGGGCGTCACCTTCCGCGTGTGGGCGCCGAATGCAACTTCCGTGGCCGTGCCCGGCCAGTTTAACGGTTGGAACACCACCGCCAACTATCTCGGCAAAGAGGCTGGCACGGAAAACTGGTCCGACGACATCGCCGCGGCAAGGCCGGGGCACGAATACAAATATCACCTCAACGGCGCGATCTGGAAACGCGATCCGCGCGGGCGCAAGGTGGTCAACTCGGCCGGCAACACGATAGTTTACGATCCCAACGCGTTCAACTGGGCGGGGGACAGCCGGTTGGCGGTGCATCAGCCCGACCTGGTGATTTATGAGATGCACGTCGGGGCGTTCTACGATCCAACACCCACCAGCGGCGGCCATGGGAGATTCGCCGACGCCATGACCAAGCTCGATCACCTGGCCAGTCTTGGGATCAACGCGGTCGAATTGCTTCCGCTTGCCGAGTTTCCTGGCGACAACAGTTGGGGTTACAATCCCGCGGATCCCTATGCGGTGGAAAACATCGGTTACGGCGGCCCGGACGGGTTGAAGAACTTCGTCAAGGCCGCGCATGCGCGCGGCATCCATGTCTTGCTTGACGTCGTTCACAATCATTACGGCCCCAGCGATCTGGATCTGTGGGGTTTTGACAATGGGAGTACCCCCGGCGTCTATTTCTATTCCGGGGCGGGCATTGGCCTTACGCCATGGGGCCAACGTCCCAACTATTCCTCGCCCGGGGTGCGCTCCTACGTCATTGATAATTTTAGGATGTGGATGGATGAATACCATGTGGACGGCTTCCGCTGGGACGCGGTCGGCGCGATGCGCTATTGCGATCCGGGACCCGTCAACCTTCCCGACGCCGATTCCCTCATCCAATACATCAACCAAACGGAGATTCGCGCCAATCGGCCCGGGGTCATCAGCATTGCCGAGGATGAGGCGTTTGGTCAGGGCTTTCACGGCGAGTGGGATCGCGGCTTCGGCGATTTGTTGATCGGGCAGGTCGTCGAGAGCAATGACGCCAATCGCAACATGAACGCGCTCTGGAATGCCGTGAACGGTAGCGGCTTCTACCGCGTGGTTTACACGGAGACGCACGATCTCGTCGGCGATCTCAACGGGTCGGGCTCGCAACGTCTGCCCAAACGCATCCAACCCGCCGAGCCGGACGGGTATTTTGCCCGCAAGCGTTCGATGCTCGCCACGGCGGTGACCCTGACCATGCCCATGCTTTTCATGGGGCAGGAGATGCTCGAAAATGCCCAGTTCAGCGACGCAACCCCACTCGACTGGACTCACGCCACGACGCACGCCCGAGTCTTCAATTTCTATCGTGACCTCATCCACCTGCGTCGCAACCTTGACGGCGTCAGCCTCGGACTCACGGGCCCGAACGTGAGCGGTCACGTGGTTCGGGATGACAATCCGTGGAAACTCCTGGCGTTCCACCGGTGGGGCGCCGGCGCTGACGATCAGGTCATGGTGATCATGAACTTTACCGCCAATCCCATTCCCAGCTACGTCTTCAGTGGCTGGCCGGCGGATGGTTACTGGTATGTGAACGTCAATTCCGATTGGACGACCTATGGCGCCGACTTTGGCAACTACGGCAGTTCGCTGGTGAAGGTCGCCGACGGCAGTGGTGAAATCGCCATCGGGCCTTACAGCGTGTTGATCCTCTCGCGCCAGGCCCATCCGGATTTGGATGCGGATGGCGATGGCTTGCGCAACGGCTGGGAACAGCAGTATTTCGGCGATGCTCTAAGCGGAAAGGCCACGGCCGATGATGACCTGGACGGCGCCAACAACCTCCAAGAGCAGGCTGCCGGCACCCACCCCAAACAAGACCGTTCGGTGCTCCGGTTCACCGACATCAGCGCCCCCAACGGGGCCGTCACGTTGCGTTGGACGGGCGGTGAATCCGCACGTCAGGTGGTCCAGCAAGCGAATGCGGCAACCGGAAGTTGGAACGCAATTTTTACGAACAACCCGCCCACCGCCATCAGCAATTCATTGACGATCACCCTTCCACCCGCCACCAGTTTGTTTTTCAGGATCGGGATTCTCCCGTGACCCGCACATCGCGCGCGTTTCCGCGGTTTTACCGGGGGATGCGGGAGGCCGGCAGCGTAAATGTTGGGCTGCGCGATTTCGATCGCGTCGAGCGTTTCGCTGAACAAACCGATCGGTTTTGGCCTTTGGCAGAATTGAATTCACCGTGCCGGCGCTAAGGCTTTGCTGGCGGAACTCCACGCTGGCTGCGAACTCTTCAACCCGCCGCCATTCAGCGTTCAGTTTCTTCATGCCCGAAAGCAGCCCGACTGAAATCGCGCTTTGGTTCCCAAGGTGGACTTGTTTACAGCGCGCCGGGGGCGTAGTAGGGCATGAGAGTTCAGAAACGAGAACGATCGAACAAGATTGGAGCGTGGCGATGGGCAGTAGCAATTGCAGGGCTGGGCGCACGATTTACCTGACTACGGTTCCATGGCCACGCGCAAGCTTGGCTCGGCACGAACAAGCCTATCTTTGCTTTGGTTTCGCGCCCAGACCGAGAAAGAAGTGCGAAACCGCCGGCAGCGTGCGTGGCGGCCCCCAATTTGAGCGGTCAACCCTCCATCAGAATGCAAAGCCATGAAAACTAGGTCCATCGGTCTCCGAATTTTGTTGTTCTTGGGGCTGGCTGGCAGTTTTGCCCCGGCGGCGCCCCTTGGCACTGCCTTCACATACCAAGGCCGCCTGAATGTCGCAGGAATTCCCGCCGCGGGGAATTACGATTTGCGGTTTGCGATTTGCACCGCCGCCGCCGGCGGCAGCGCCGTGGCCGGACCAATCACGAACAGCCCGGTGGACGTGAACAACGGACTGTTCACCGTCACACTCGACTTCGGCGCGGAGGTTTTCGCCGGAGATGCCCGCTGGCTGGAGATTGCCGTGCGGGTCCATGGGGGAGGAGCGTTTACAGAACTCGCGCCGCGGCAGGCGTTAACGGTTGCTCCCTACGCCAGTTATGCGGGCAACTCCGCCACGGCCGGTGGGTTTTCTGGAAGTCTTGGCGGTGACGTGAGCGGGTCGCAGGGTGCGACAGTAGTAACGAGCGTGGCCGGTTACGCGGCATCAGCCGTAGTGGCCGGCACCATGGCCGCCAATGCTGCCTCCAGCGCCAATGTGCCGGGCACAATTGTGAAGCGCGACGGCGGCGGCAACTTTTCCGCCAATGCCATCAGCGGCAATTTCAGCGGCAACGGCGCGGGCCTGACCAGCGTGACGGCGGTGGCGGTGGTGCCGGAAGCCGTGACGAGCGCGGGTATTGCAACAGGGCAGGTGGTCAAGAGTCTGAACGGCTTGACCGATGCAGTGACGCTCACCGCCGGCAGCAATGTTTCTCTCGTCACGATGGGGAACGCCATGACGATTTCCTCGAGTCCGGGCGTTCCGGCCCCGGTGCCGCCGGGAACCATCGTGCTCTCCCAAACCCTCGACAATCCTGCCCTGACAGCGGCGGGATTTGCCAGCGTTGCGGATCCGAGCTGGCAGTTGGCCACCAACGCAGCGGCTTGGACTGCGCGCGCGCGTTTCCCGGCTGTTGCTTTCAACGGGCAGCTCTGGGTCTTGGGTGGCGCCATGTCCAGCAATACGAGCACCAACGACATTTGGTCTTCGTTCGATGGTGCAAACTGGTTTCCCGCGACCAATTCCGCGGCTTGGACTGCGCGCCAAGGCCATGTGGCCCTGATTTACGGTGACAAGACTTGGATGATGGGAGGCTCAGTCGGCACCAACCAAACCAACGACGTGTGGTGTTCACGGGATGGAACAAATTATGTCCAGGCGACCAACGCCGCGGCTTGGTCCCCCCCGGACTCTCGCGTCCGCCGTGGTATTCAATGGGCAGATGTGGCTGCTGGGCGGCATCAATGTTGGCTTCGCCACGCGGACCAACGATGTCTGGTCTTCCACCGATGGCACCAACTGGACCTTGGTGACCAGCTCCGCTGCGTGGGTGGGCCGGGCGGGCCACAAAACGCTGGTCTTCAACAACCGGATGTGGGTGCTCGGCGGCGCCACCGCGACCGGCGTTCTTACCAACGACGTGTGGTTCTCTGCCGACGGTATGAATTGGACCGCGGTCACCAGTTCCGCACCATGGGGGCCGCGCGTGTACCCTGAGGCCCAAGTTTATGCCGGCCGGATGTGGGTAATGAGCGGCAACAGCAACCTTGGAAATAATTGCAAGGATGTATGGGCTTCACCGGATGGAACGAATTGGACCCAAGTAACCGCCGCCGCCGCTTGGGATACGCGGTACGCCGCCGCTAGCGTCGTTTTCAAGGACCGCTTGTGGGTGCTGGGGGGCTATCATGGTGTCCCTGCATATATGAACGACGTCTGGTTCAATGCCGCGCCCAAGCTAGGGACTTACCATCTGTTTCAAAAATGGTGAAGCGCCCAACCTTCACCCGGCCCATGAGATTGGTGCGAACCTGGTTTCTGCGGCGCTCCGGTTTGCCGCCCCTTCGGCAGCGCGCCCGTGCCGGCGTAAATCGCGTTCTTGCCGAGCAACTGTTCGATGCGGAGAGGTGGTTGTACTTCGCGAAGCGATCCGAACGGCTGAGCGAACCGGTCTTGGTCTGACCGCAGAACTCATGATTGCCGCACCTGCTCGTCTCGTGTAAAACCCCGCCATGCCGAGCCGGGAAAAACTAACCGGCTCAATCCGCCGTGGCTGCATTCGGGGCCAAAGCCAAAGCCAAGCTGCCCAATCCGGGTGCGAGCGGCGAACCGGAGGACCAACTCCGCGCCCCGTTCGAGCAATTGCTCGCGGACTTCGCGGAGCTTGCCAGCTTCCCCCAGACCGCCGTCGCTGCCGTGGGCGAATCGTCGGTCAGCGACTTGAAGACGCGCCCGGATTACGCCGTCACGGTTCACAAGGCGCTGGTGGGATTCATCGAGTTGAAAGCACCGGGCAAGGGCGCTGACCCACGCAAGTTCAAAGACCCGCACGATAAGTCGCAGTGGGAGAAACTCCACTCGCTTCCCAATCTGATTTACACCGATGGCAATGCGTTCAGCCTTTGGCAAGACGGGGAATTGGTGAATTCGGTCGTCACGCTAATCGGAGACGTCGAATCGTCGGGCAACAAACTTCAAGCCCCGCCGGGTCTGTTAAGCTTGTTCGAGAATTTCTTCCGCTGGGAACCCCTTGCCCCTCGTAGCGCCAAGGAACTGGCGCGCACCAGCGCCCGCCTGTGCAAGTTGCTGCGTGATGAAGTCACCGAGCAACTGGCTTTGAAAAGCGAAGCGCTCACTTCGCTGGCAATGGATTGGCGCAAGCTGCTCTTTCCCGAGGCGAACGACAAGACCTTCGCGGACGGCTACGCCCAGGCCGTGACGTTCGGCTTGCTCATGGCCCGCGCGAAGGAGATTACGCTCGCCACCGGTTTTGAAAAAGTCGCCCGCGAACTGGCCCACACCAGTTCGCTGATCGGCGCGGCGCTCCGACTTCTCACCGACAATGCCGAAAATCAAGCCACCCTCAAGACTTCGCTCGGAACGCTGACGCGAGTCCTCGACGCGGTTCATTGGCCGACTATCAGCAAGGGCCAGCCCGAAACGTGGCTGTATTTCTACGAGGACTTTCTTGAGGTCTATGACAACACGCTGGGCAAGCTGACTGGTTCGTATTACACGCCGCCTGAAGTTGTCGGTACGATGGTCCGGCTCGTGGATGAAGTGTTGCGCAGTCCGCGCTTCGGGCAATCTGCGGGGCTGGCCTCGCCGACGGTGACGGTGGCTGACCCCGCCACGGGCACCGGCACCTATGTTCTGGCCGTGCTGCGAAAAATTGCTGAAACCGTCCAGGCGGATGAAGGCGCAGGCGCCGTGCAACAGGCGATCAACGCCGCCGTGAGCCGGCTCATCGCCTTCGAGATGCAACTGGGTCCGTTCGCCGTCGCCCAGTTGCGCATCCTCGCCGAAATCGTGGACCTCACCGGGGCCGCGCCAAAAACGCCCGCGCGCATGTTCGTCACGAACACGCTCGGCAATCCCGAGGACGACGAGGGCTGGATTCCCGGCATCCTCGCGCCGATTGCCCAATCGCGGCGGGACGCGAACAAGATCAAACGCGACGAACCAATCACCGTCGTAATTGGCAATCCGCCCTACAAGGAGAAGGCCAAAGGGCCGCGGCGGCTGGGTCGAAGGTGAAAACGCCCAGGCGGAAAAGACCGCGCCGCTCGCGGACTGGATGCCGCCGCGCGAATGGGGCTTCGGCGCGCACAGCAAACATCTGCGCAACCTCTACATCTATTTCTGGCGGTGGGCGACGTGGAAAGCCTACGACCACGGGCCGGGCAGCAAGACCGGGATCGTCTGTTACATCACCGTGGCGGGCTTTCTGAGCGGCCCCGGTTTTCAGAAGATGCGCGATTACTTGCGCCGGACCTGCGATGACATCTGGATCATTGATTGTTCACCCGAAGGGCATCAGCCGGAAGTCAACACGCGCATCTTCCAAGGCGTGCAACAACCCGTGTGCATCGTGCTCGCCTCGCGTTCCGCCAAGGGCAAGGCCGAGACTCCGGCCAAGGTTCGCTTTCAATCGCTGCCCGCCGGACATCGCACCGAAAAGTTCGCGGCACTCGGCAAACTCACCATCGGTGGCAAAGGCTGGGTGGATTGCCAGACGGATTGGCGTGCTCCTTTCCTGCCAGCCTCGACCGGCGCTTGGGCGGCGTTTCCCGCGCTGGAAGATTTCTTCATCTACAATGGCTCCGGCGTGATGCCGGGTCGCACTTGGATCATCGCGCCAGACTTCGAGTCACTGCAACGGCGATGGCAGACGCTCATCGCTGCACCAGTGGTGGAAAAGGAGACGCTCTTTCATCCTCATTTGGCCAAGGAGGGGCTTGGTGACCGACACACGAAGCGCGTCGTTTCAATTGCGCTCCCGGGCTTCGAGCCGCGTCCGCTGCCAATCGCGGATGAACACGGCGCATGCTCGCTACCGGTGCGCTACGGGTTCCGCTCGTTCGACCGGCAATGGATCATCCCGGACAATCGCGTGATCAATCGTCCGAATCCCGAGCTTTGGGCGGTGCGCTCTGAGCAACAGGTTTTTCTCACCGCACCGAGCGACCAATCGCCAACCAACGGGCCGGCACTCACGATCAGCGAACTTGTTCCCGATCTACATCACTACAACGGACGAGGTGGTCGCGCCTTCCCGCTCTGGCGCGACGCGAACGCCCGCGTCCCCAACGTGCGGCCCAAGTTGCTCACCTTCCTGACGCAGAAATATGGAGTCGAGGTCAGCGCCGAAGACGTGGTCGCCTACATCGCCGCGACCGCCGCGCATCCCGCCTTCACCGCGCGTTTCCAGGACGACCTTTCCACGCCCGGTCTCCGCATCCCGCTCACCGCTGACCGAAAGACTTTCGCCGAGGCAGTCGAGCTGGGGCGCACCATCATCTGGCTTCACACCTTCGGCGAACGCATGACCGACGCGGCGAAAGGCCGCCCCGCCCAACCGCCCCGGCTCCCCGCATCGCGTCACCCGAACATTCCGAAGGCCGGCGCGATTCCCCAAGACCCCACCGCCATGCCCGACTCGATCAACTACGACGCGAACAAGAAGCGGCTGCTGATCGGAACCGGCTACGTGGAGAACGTCGAACCCGGCGTGTGGAGCTACGAAGTATCGGGCAAGCAAGTGTTGCTGCAATGGTTCAGCTACCGCAAGGCGAACCGCGAACGCCCCATTATCGGCGACCGCCGCCCACCTTCGCCGCTCGGCAACATTCAACCCGATCACTGGCTTGCCGAATACACGACGGAACTGATCAATGTCCTGAATGTGCTGGGCTGGCTCGTGGACCTCGAACCCGCTCAAGCCAGGTTGCTGGAGAACATTTGTTCCGGCGCCACATTTCCGGTGACGGAATTGAGCGCGGCAGGCGCATTTGAATTACCCGTCGAACCAAAGCGCAAGGACAAGCATCACGCAACGCCTGACCTGTTTGGCGGCGGCTATCCGCCTTACGAACCCCCGAACCCAACGCCATTGCGAAAACCCATCCCCGAGCAAGCCGAGGCCGACGCGGCCCATTTCTACTCCGCGAAAGAAGAAGGCCCGCCGTATCACACAAAGAAGTGAGTTGCCACACTCGGTAAAAGCGTAAAACCCCGGAAGCCAGTCGCCTGACTTCCGGGGTGTGAATCGGTAGCCGCCGACGTGAGTCGGCGCACTTGTTCTGATTTGCCGCGTTCTCACGAACGCAGCTACGAGATCACGGCGATGTCGGCGATGGTCGCGTCTTCGGTTTCGCCGGAGCGATGCGAAAAGCCGGCGGGGTAGCGGCTATTCTGCGCGAGTGACACGGCGTCGAGCGTTTCGGTGAGCGAACCAATCTGGTTCACCTTCACGAGAATCGAGTTGGCCGTGCCGGTATCAATGCCCTTCTGGAGGAATTTCACGTTGGTGACAACTACACCCGCCTACGAGTCCGGCGGGTGATTATCGTCGAAAGCAGCAGAACTGAAATCGTATTTCGCATTCGCGACCGTGCTTGAAACCGCTGCGGCACAGACGTAAGAGCTTCGATTGAGAAGTCAAGACGGCGGATGGCACCAAACAAACGAGAACCCTATTTGACCTAGAAATGGGAACCAGACCCAGAGCCCACTTGCCCCATGCCTACACGCGCCACTATGCAAAACCCAAATCATCGCTCCGCCGCGGTCGTTGCGGCAGCCGCACCACGGTTGCGCCTCAAAGCACCACCTGCAAATACAACATGACCTGAACGATCTACGATCTGTAATTGCCGATTTCTGAATCCAAACAAACTATGAAAACACCACCTAAACTCGCCGCCGCACTGCTGCTCGCCGCCCTCAACGCGCAACTCACAACCAGCTTCGCCCAAGGCAGTCTCACGCCGCCCGGCGCACCCGCCGCGACGATGAAAACGCTCGCCCAGATCGAGCCGCGCACGCCGATTGCCGCCGCACCGTTCACCATCAGCGAGCCCGGCTCGTATTACCTGACCACGAACCTTATCGCGGCCACCGGCAACATCATCACCATCACAACCAACAACATCACGCTGGATCTGAACGGATTTGCTTTGATGGGCGGCAGCACCGCAAGCTACGGGGTCATGGTGCCAAATTTCCAGACGAACATTGTCATTCGCAATGGCCATGTCACCGGTTTTGGATTCTATGGCATTTATGCCGCGAATGTGTATGGCGGCCGCTTTGAAAGGCTGCTTGTGAGGGACAACACCTACGTTGGACTGATGGCTGGCAGGGCTGGAATTGTGTCAGATTGCCAGGCATTGTTCAACGGGGGCGACGGGATTCTCGCAGCCAGCTACATGGCTGTGGTGAATTGTTCCGCGTACAACAACAAAGCGGTTGGCATTCATGTGCATGAAACCAGGAGCCGGATTGAGAACAACCACATGGTGAGCAATGGCTGCGGGATCAAGGTGGAGACCTCCGGGAATCTGATCATCCATAACAGTGTGGCAAACAGCGTGACCAACAATTATTCCGTTGCTTCGGGCAACCTGTTTGGCCCGGTGGTCAACTCATCCACCATCGCCACCAATTCAAATCCTCATGCCAACTATGACTACTAAGCTAGTTGCCGGGGTTGTGCCCGCCGCGCGGCCATGGGCCGCTGGGGTTCCAGCCTTCGGTCCTGTGCGCCCCGGGCGGGCGGTCACCACCCGGGGTAACTTCTGCTTGGGTAACTCTCGGTGGTCGCGCCCCTCGACAAAAGCAACAAGCCATGAAAACAAAACTCCTGCTCTTTGCGCTGGCGACAGCCTATAGCCTGGCGCCTTCGTCGTGGCTGCATGCCGCCACGACGATTGATCCCGCCAACCAATACGCGTATGGCGCGAACCTCGGCTGGGTGGATTGGCGCGGCGACACCACCAACGGCGCGGTCATCGGCGAATACGTCTGCGCCGGCTACATTTATTCCGCCAACGCCGGCTGGATTCATCTGGGCAGCAACGCGCCCGCCAACGGCATCCGCTACCAGAATGACTCCGGCACGGATTACGGCGTGAACCACGACGGCTTCGGCAATCTGCGCGGTTACGCCTGGGGGGCGAACATCGGCTGGATCAACTTTGAAGCCACCGGCGCACCCACGGTGGATTTGCTCACCGGTAATTTGAGCGGTTATGCCTTTAGCGCCAATTGCGGTTGGATTTCGCTCAGCAACGCCACCGCGCTGCTGAAAACCGTTGCCATCCGGCCCGGCATTGACTCGGATAACGACGGCTTGCCCGATGCCTGGGAACTTCAACACTGGGGAAACTTGAGACCCTTACCAAGCGTGGATTCGGATGGCGATGGCCGGATCAACCTCGAGGAATATCTCGCCGGCACAGATCCAAGCGATACCAACAGCGTCCTGCGCATCACCAACATGCGACGCGGTTTTGGCGGCGATCCCACCCGCGTGGACTTGGTCTGGACGAGCGAGCCGACGCGTTTCTATGCCATTGAGAAACTGTCTGCGGTTGGCGACACCAACGTTTGGTCCGCACACACCGTATTCCCATGGATGGGGGTGAACAACGCGGCGTTCAACGCGCCCGAAAGCCAGCAGTTTTATCGCATCCGCGCCTTCCGGCCATTGATGCCCTGAAGCGGCCATGGATCGGAAGCCCCTTTGAAGAAACCCCGGAAGCCAGTCGCCTGACTTCCGGGGTTTGAATCTGTGGGTAGGGACGCGCTGCCGCGCGTCCAGCCGACCGGCAGGTCGGCCCTACCAGAACTTACCGCCGCGCTTTCGGCAGTGCATGCGTGCCGGCGTAAACGGCGTTCTTGCCGAGCAACTGTTCGATGCGGAGGAGTTGGTTGTATTTCGCCAGACGGTCGGAGCGGCTGAGGGAGCCGGTCTTGATCTGACCGCAGTTTGTGGCGACCGCGATGTCGGCGATGGTCGCGTCTTCGGTTTCGCCCGAGCGATGCGAGAGGACGGCGGTGTAGCCGCTGTTCTGCGCGAGCGACACGGCGTCGAGCGTTTCGGTGAGCGAACCAATCTGGTTCACCTTCACGAGAATTGAGTTGGCCGTGCCGGTATCAATGCCCTTCTGGAGGAACTTCACGTTGGTGACGAACAGATCGTCGCCGACGAGCTGGACCTTGTCGCCGATCTTGTCGGTGAGCATCTTCCAGTGTTTCCAGTCGCCTTCCGCACAACCGTCTTCGATGCTGACGATTGGATACTTCGCCACGAGCTTGGCGTAGAAGTCCACAAGTTCCACGCCGGATACGGTCTTGCCCGTGCTCTTCTTGAAGGTGTAGGTGCCGTCGTGGTTGTAGAATTCAGACGCGGCGACGTCCAGTGCGAGATAGATCTGCTTGCCCGCCTTATATCCGGCATTCTTTGTGGCTTCGAGGATGGATTCAATCGCGTCTTCCACGCTGTTGAGCTTCGGCGCAAAACCACCTTCGTCACCGACCGCGGTGCTCAGGCCGCGCTTCTTCAACACGCTCTTGAGCGCGTGGAAGATTTCCGTGATGGCCTGCAAGCCTTCGCTGAAGGTGCTGAAGCCGTGTGGCTGGATCATGAATTCCTGGAAATCAATCGGGGCATCGGAGTGTGCGCCGCCGTTGATGACGTTGGCCATCGGGACCGGGAGCACCTTCGCGTTCGGTCCGCCGATGTATTTGAACAGCGGCACATCAAGGCACGCGGCGGCCGCTTTTGCGTTGGCGAGCGACACGGCAAGGATGGCGTTGGCGCCGAGCTTGGACTTGGTTTCCGTGCCGTCGAGCTTGAGCATCGTGGCGTCCACGGTCAGTTGATCCAGTGCGTCCACGCCGCGGAGCGCCGGGAGAATCTTGGTGTTTACGTTTGCCACGGCTTTGCGGACGCCTTTGCCGAGATAACGTTTCTTGTCCCCGTCCCGCAGTTCAATGGCTTCGTGTTCGCCGGTGCTCGCGCCCGAAGGCACGGCGGCGCGGCCCACCGTGCCGCTGGCCAGCGTGACGTCCACTTCCACGGTCGGATTACCACGCGAATCAAGAATCTCGCGCGCCTGGATATTTTGAATCTTTGTCATAATTGGGTTGCGATGGGAACTCATCAAATCGAAGAATCCTCATTGTCCTTCTGATCGCGAAGTGCCCGAAGCGTGGAGGATGATAGGGGGCAGCCGGGGTGAGTCAAGAAAGCCGTTTTTACCCGCCCCAGTGCCCCTTCTGGCTGCCGCAAATCCGGAAGCTGAGTGAGGCGGTGCGTTGCGGTGATGCGGGCCCGAGCTGGCCTCGGTAATTTGCCTTGCAACTTGCGTCCACGCGTGGCAAGAACTTCTTCAAGTTACCAATCAAACCAAACCTATGAAAAATATCACCTTGAGTCTGACGATCGCGTTTGTGCTTGCCACCCTGGGGGCTTTGAGCGCCCGGGCAAATGATCTGGACGGGCTGGCCGGGAAATGGGTCGCGAAAGGCGAGGCCCAAGGGCAAACGTTCAAGCAGGTCCTGGAAATCAAGAAAAACAAGTTCACGTTCGAAATCGTTCGCGACGGCGGGCAGACTGCGCTTTACGCGGAGGGTGCGTTAAAGGCGGAAGACATCGGCCCGTTCAAGGCGGCCAAGTTCTACAATATTCAGGGCGGCAGTTCAGCTTCCGATCTGCAAGCGGTGGATGACGAGCGCACGGTGATTTACTCGCTGGGTTACAATGAAATGACGGTGGCCGTGAACTTTGACAAGGAGCGGTCCGAACCGGCGCAGGTCACCCGGTACACCAAAGTGGCGGCGACCACGGAGGCCAAGACGCTCGTCATTGACAAGATCGTGATGCACAAGTCACCCCAGTCCACGGAGTACTTCCTGTGTCTTGATGTCACTGTGGGCGAAACCACCAAGCGTTTTAACGTGCCCGACAAAGCCTATGAAAAGGATGGGTTGACCATTGCCACCGACTTGGCTATCCCCAACGTCAGCAAAGACGCGACCTGCAAGTTTGTGATGAAACTTGATGATGTGGCGGGCGATGAGTGCGCTGAAGAAATGGACAACCGAAGCGCCGGCAGTTTCGCGGTCACGGAGAGTGGTTCGCAGGAGTACAAACCCGAAAGTCAGTGGCGCTACACCGTTTACTGGCACTTGAAATAGCGCCCGAGGTTTCGCGGACTGGGGCGGTGGCAACTACGGTGTGACGATGCGATAGAAGCGCTGCGGCAACCGCGCGGCCTGCGAGTCTTCGAATTCAAATCCGTCCACACCGCAATCCCGTGCGACCCCAATCTGCTCCCAGTGCATCAAGTCGGTGGACGCTTCGACGAGGTAGATCACACCCCGCGGCGCCGAGAAATGCATCCGCACCTTGCCATCAGCCTGGCAGGCCAGCCGCCCCAATGGGAAGCGCGGCTTGGCGCAAGTGATACAAGCCGCCGTCACCTCGATAATAGACGTGGCGCCCGCCTGCAACTCTTCCGCTAGGGCGGCGTTGTGCGGCATTACCAGCACGCGGATTTCCTGTTGGAACAGCGCCAGCCAGTGAATCGCCACGACCAGTTGGCCCTGACGCAAGGCTGCCTCCGCCGCGAGCAGGGTCACATTCAGCCACGGCTTGGTGCGGCGCGGCAGGCCGGAATCTTGCACCGGCTGGGCCAGCAACCGCTCAATTGCCTGTCGGGCAGTTAAAACTTCAACGCTAGCGGTGGCGGTGGCGGTCGCTTCGCCATCGCTTACCGCCAGGGCAACGCTGTTCGTGCCCAAGGGTAATGTCACCAAGGCCACGACGCCCGTGGCCGCAGGGTTCGTGGTGGGGCCGAAAAACCAAAGATATTGCAGCGGCTGGGTTTCAACATCACTCGACGAAGATCCGTCGAGGGCGACGGTGGCGTTGGTGCAGGGCGGGGCAATCACCCAGCGGTTCGTGACCCCGGGCACTTTGACGAGCGGGGTGATGCTGATCCTGGCCACCGGCGCGTCATTGACGGAATTGACCGTGAGGTTCACGTCCGCCGCGCCGGACTCGCTCTGGCCGTCGCTGACTTTGAACGTGAAACGGTCTGTGCCGAAGTAATTTGAGCTTGGGATGTAATTGAGATATGGCGGAGTGCCGCTCAACAGACCATGGGCGGGCGGCGCCAATACGGTGAAGGTCAGCGCTTTGCCCTCCGCATCAGCGCCGGTCAATGTGACCGCCGTGGTCGTGTCTTCCGCAAGCGAGATGATTTGCGCGTTGGCGATGGGCGGATCGTTGACCGGTTGGACATTCAGAGTGATCGTCGCTAACGCTGAAGCAGCCAGGCCATCATTGGCCTGGAAAGTGAAACTGTCCGGGCCGAAGTAGTTGACATTGGGCGTATAGGTCAAGGCCGGAGCAATCCCGCTGAGTTTGCCGTGGTTCGGCTGCGTCAGCAGGGCGTACTTCAGCGCATCGGCGTCCGCGTCGGTGCCCGCTAACGTGATGGTGACAATCGTGTCCTCGTTGAGCGAGATGGTTTGCGAAGCCGCCACCGGCGCATGGTTCACAATCAGGGTGGCGTTGGAACTCTCCACCGCGGCAAGCGCATCGCTTACCCGGACCGAATAGACCCCAGCCTGATCATACTGCACATTGGTCAGCACAAGATCAGCGTTGGTCGCCCAGCCGATGTTGGTGCCGTTGAAGCGCCACTGGTATCGCAACGGCCGGCTGCTGGTTGCATAAATGGGAAAGGTGGTCGTGACCCCGAGGTTTACCCGTCGGTTGAATGGCTGCCGGAGAATTATCGGCGGCCCCTGGGAAGCGGGTAATTCAACCACGCCGTTGAACGACCGGCTACCATCGAAGACGCGTTCACTCCAGTCATTCCAGCGTCCCGCCTGCGTATTCCCGGGCTGATACAAGGTCACGAAGTCTTCTCCGGTCAGGGCGTTATTTGGCTCGCCCGTGGCCCAATAAGTGAAATTCACCGGTTCGCCTCCCGACCAGACGAAGCGGCCCTCGGTCGCGACGTCGTTCAATCCTATCCAGAGGAAACGATTCACACCGCCGTAACTCGCGAAGGTGTTATACACCCAGTCCTGCTCGACTTGATTGCGGAGGGTGGCTAAATGTCCGCCAAGCTCCGTGGCCGCGCGCTCCGACCAGGTCCAGGTTGCGGGACTCAGGAGCGCGTAAAGGCGGCCATTGGCCGTGTTGGTGAAAACCGGGGTGAAAGGGGCCGGCGGCGCGAGTTCAACTTCCCACTGGAACTTCGCATTCAAACGGTCACTTCCCGTATCTTCCCCCCAACCGGTGGTGCAACAGCATGTGTCCCGCGCGCGTAAAGTCAGGCTGGCCGTGTTTCCATTGACCGAAACCGCCCGCGTCACGTCCACCTCGTTGGTCACCTGTCCTAGCTGGCAGGGCTGGGTTGTGGAATTGGGGGTGACCAGAATATTGCCGACATAACCCACATCGTCCGCCGTCCCGGAGACGAGGATGAGCTTGAGGCTTTTGACCGGGGCGGCAAACGTACGCGTGATCTGACAATTGGCATAGCTGCCCACGGGAAGGTTCGCGGCGACATAGGAGTGCTCGGTGTGGTCATTGATGGTGTTGGTGAGCAGGGCGGTGCTGTCAATGGCCTGGTTCGTGCCGCGGTACAGCGAGGTCGGATCCACCAGGATCTGTTGCACAATCTCCTCGCCGAACCAGGCCACGTTTTCTTGCAGCATGCCCCAATGGTTCGTGTAAAGCCCTGGTGCGGTCGGCGCTTGCAGGGAAAGCGTGAAGGTCTTGGGTCGCCCCCGGAAGATGCCGCCAAAGGTCGGAATATCATCTTGCGTATCGTTGATCAGGTAACGGCCGGGGCCAAAATGCACCGGGTCGAGAAAATCCTGCTGGCCGAAGCGGTACTTGGTCGCTTCCGACCATAAAGCGTCGCCTTCATTGCGGACAATCACTGTGGCCGTGCGCGTCTCGCCAGGCCGCATCCGGGTGGGGAGGTTGTGCCAGAGAATTCGAGCGTTCCGCTCCGGCCAGTCGTTAAACGCCGCCGCGCCGCGCGCCGTGGTTTTGATATACTCGTACGGATCGTTGGCGCTCGACCACACATCGGTGTTCGTGTTGCCGCTGCCGGATTTGACGTAGGGTGGGCCAATGTTGGCGGCGTAAATGCCCGTGCCTTCGTCATATTCGTTCCAGCTCTCGACATACACCCGGCTCAGCAGCGCGCGGTTTACCCGGCTCCAGGCGTTGCTGTACGGGAGGCCGCCGGCGCGGGCGAGGAAGTCGCCAGGGTTGCGGATGTTTTGGTCCCAGTAGCCGCCCTTGAGCTGGGCGGCCCGGACGCCCCGCCATAGGACGGTGCGGGAGTATTCATTGATCTCGAACTGCGGCACCTTCTCGTCCGCCCAGGCGAAGGTGGGGTCATTCAGAGCCGTGGTGACCAGGTACACGCCGTTGGTGAAGAGCCGGTGACCGGCGAAGGCGTTTGTCAGTCGCGCCTCGACATCCGCCCGGGTGAGGCTGGTGAAATTGCTCAAGTTAAACTTCACATGCCAGGTGTCCAGGATGGGACGGCCGTTGATCTGCGCCAGGTAATGGTCGGCATAAGGGTCCTGGTTGACGCTGTAGTATTGATTGAACCAGCGGATGTATTGGTTGACGAACGTGTCCTTGCCCGCCGCCGTGCTCACATCCACGAGCGGCTGCTGATTCCAGGTAATCATTGGATCGAGAAACGGTGCGACCTTCGGTACGTTCCACCCTTCGCGTCGCAGTTGATTCAGCGCCAGGAAGAGGTTCACGCGTTGCGATTCCGACGACGGAATCAGGTGGACGTAAAGCATGTCGAAGTTGGCTGCCATCATCTGCTTGATTTGCGCCCGCCAGAAATTCGTGGTGCCGGTCCAGTTGCTGCGTCCTTCCACCGGCCGCCACGGGCCGGTTAATTGACCGCCGGAAGCCGAGAACCATTGGAAAACGCTCACACTGACGAGGCGGTTGGTCGAATTGAAGGACGCGTTGGGCGTGAATAGCCCGCCGGCGGGTTGTGCCTGCAACATGAAGGGCACGAAACCGGTAATGACTCCGAAGGCAGCCAACAACAATAAATCCTTCGGGCAAATTCTTGACGCGCCTCCCCTGTGGCTTGGGTTCATACTGGCAAGCTAATCTCGCCACCAACTTGGTCAAGTCAGAGAAATACGGGCGGATGATCTCCGGTGAGGGTCACCCGTCCTGCCCCTGGCGGATTATTCGCGGATGGCGGGTGCGTCCTTTGCGATGCAATACAAATGATTTCCCGTCCGGAGATAAATCCGTCCCTCCGCGATGGCGGGCGTGGTGTAGCAGAACTCTCCGAGGTTGTTCACGGAAACGGATGCAAAACCCTGATGTGTGGCGCGGAACACCGTGGTTACCCCCTTGTCGTTCGTGGCGTAAACATTGCCGGCCGCCAGCACGAGCGAAGAACGGAAACGTCCTTCCAGGCGTTGTTCCCAGACGGTGTCCCCCGTTTTGGCATTGAAACAACAGAGCATGCCGTCATCGAGGACTGAGTAAAAATGGCCGGCGTGATAAACCGCCGACGGGACGTAAGTTGCCTGACGCTTGGACTTCCACGCCACATGGGTGTCGGTCACGTCCCCACTCCCGTCCACGCGCACGGCCATGCGGGTGCGGATGGGATAGCCGGCGGTTGCGAACACCAGTCCATCCCCGTAGCTCAAACCGGCCACGGCCACGTCGGAAGGTCCGCGGCACCACCACCATGTCTCGCCGGTGTCCGGATTTACGCTGCGAGTCTCATCGCTGCCGCTCACAATGAGTTGCGACCGACCGCCCGCATTGATCAGCAGCGGGGTGATATGCGAAATGCGGTGCTTCGCCGGTTCGACGCGCCAGCGCACTTTGCCGGTGCGCTTGTCGAGCGCGAGCAACGCGGCCTCACCCTCCTGCCGGCAATCAAGGATCAGCAGGTCGCGGTAAAGCAAAGGCGTGTAGCTGTAGCCGTGTTCGCCGTTGAACTCGAGCGGTTGCACGGACCACACTTTCTGGCCCGCAAAATCAAACGCCTGTAGGTCCACGCGTTTGCCGCTTTGAAACGAGGTGAAAACGAGTTCGCCGTCGGTGACGGGGGTCGAGGAAGCGGGACTATTCTCGCGGTGCATGGCCTCCACTGCCGCTGTCACCACGGGACGTTGCCAGAGAATCTTGCCGGTCCGCGCCTCGAAACGCAGCAGCAGCCGCTCCTGGGAATTCGACAACGCGGTGGTGAGGAAAACGCTGTCCTGCCACACCACCGGCGAGGAGTGGCCTTCGCCAGGCACCGGCGTCCGCCACGCCACATTCTCCCGCGAACTCCATTTGACCGGCACGTCGGTTTCCGGGCTGATGCCGTCGCCCTTCGGCCCGCGCCATTGCGGCCAGTTGGCGGCCGGCGCAGCCAAGGCCGCCAGCACCAGCAAGGCGGCGGCGGGTGAGAAGTTCCGACTCGCAAATCCGGAATTTTGCGGTCGCAATAAGTATTGGGAGTTCATGGAGTGGGATGGACGGAATTGACCGGCGGGAGAAGAAGCCGGCGGGGATTTGCCGTTTTCGTTTGCAGGCGGAGGCGGGCTGATTCGATGCAGGCAATTGCCATAGGAAACATGCGACCCATTAAAGCCGGTGATAAAACAAAGTCAACGGAGACATGGCAAAATTTCTCAATTGAGTTATTGTCGGTCAAAATGACCGGTGGTAAGCTGACCCCAATATCGCCGCTCATGAAAACCGCCAATCAGCCCCAACCAGTCATGAACAAAAAGCCTTTTGTGAAATCGGGGTTCACGCTCATTGAGTTGCTCGTCGTAATTGCCATTATTGCCATTCTGGCCGCCATGCTCCTGCCTGCGCTGTCAAAGGCCAAGGAGAAGGCCACCGGCATCAGTTGCCTCAGCAACCTGAAGCAACTCACCTTGGCCGCGCACCTCTACGCCGGAGACAACGGTGATGCCATCATTCCCAACATGGTGAACGATATAAATGCCTGGGTGGGTGGGTTGGTGCATGAACTGCCTGGGGCGACAAACTTCACCTTCATTATGAATTCCAAACTCTTTCCTTACAATAAATCAGTGGGCATTTACCGGTGTCCGGCAGACCGGTTTTCCGTTAGAGGGGCCACGATGCCCAGGGTTCGAAGCTATTCCCTGTCCGGCATGATGGGGCGCAACTCGCCCGATGCGGCAACAAGCGTCCATCCCGGACTTTCGGAAAATCTCAAGCTCTCCTCGGTCAAGAATCCGGGTCCGTCGCAGGCGCTCTTCTTTGTCGAAGAGCAGAGCGATCCCAATGATACCACCTCGACCGGCACCAGCTTGGAAGACGGCTATTTTGCCCAGAACTACAAGGGAAATGGTCCAAGCCTGTGGCGCAATTCGCCCGCCAGCCGCCACGGCAGCGCGGGACAATTCTCTTTCTCCGATGGACATGTCGAACGCTGGGGCTGGTTGGAAGCGAAGACGAGGACGCTCAGAGGATTGGATGTGCGCGGAACCACGCCGACCGATCGAGACCTCAAGCGGATAATGGAGGCGATTTATCCGGCCGGAACCTTCAATTGATTATCCTCCATCTCGGGCTGCGCCAGCGACCATTCCAACTGGGCGTGGTCACATTTGAAACCGCAAATTTCACCTGGGGCGTGATCTTTTTGATCCACTTGGAGACTAGTTGTGGCGACTTGGCAGCGTCTTGGATCGAGGATCGGTCAGAACCACCAACCTGAAAGTTGAAGCCCGTGGCCCAAATCGGCGCAAAAATTCCACTAGGCAGCCGGGCTGGAGCCGATAAACTGCGCGCCATGCAAAACGTCCGCATGGGCATCATCGGCTTGGGCAACATCGGGAAACACCACGCTGATTATCTATCGAACCATAAAGTCAGCCGTTGCGAACTCGTGGCCGTGTGCGATGCCTATGCGCCGCTCGACCGTTACCCGTCGTTGAAAACCTTCACGGACGGCGAGGCGCTCATCAAATCCGGCGCGGTGGACGCGGTCATCATCGCCACGCCGCACTTCCAGCATACGACCCTGGGCATTGCGGCGCTGGAAGCCGGTGTGCATGCGATGGTGGAGAAACCAATCTCGTCGCACAAGGCGGACGCCGAGCGGTTGATTGCGGCCAGCCGGAGATATCCCAAGGTCGTCTTCGGCGGCATGTTCCAGATGCGCACCGAGCCGCGTTATCAGCGGGTGCAAAAGCTGATCCAGGCGGGCGAACTGGGCGCCATTGTCCGGATCAACTGGATCAATACCGATTGGTATCGCACGGAAGCCTATTACGCGAGCGGCGGCTGGCGGGCGACGTGGAAGGGCGAGGGCGGTGGCGTGTTGCTCAACCAGTGCCTGCACAATCTCGATACGCTGCAATGGCTCGTCGGCATGCCCCAGCGCGTACGCGGCTTCTGCCAACTGGGGCGCTTCCACCAGATCGAGGTGGAGGACAATGTGACGGCGTACCTGGAATGGGCGAACGGCGCAACGGGCGTGTTCGTCAGTTCGACCGGCGAAGCGCCGGGCACCAACCGATTCGAGATCGTCGGCACGCGGGGCCGGTTGGTCATGGAAAACGACCAGCTCACCTTTACGCGAAATGAAACGGACATGATCCAGTTCAGCCAGACGGCGAAGCAGGGTTTCGTGAAGCCGGAGGTGTGGAACGTGGGGATTCCGTTTGAAAACGCGAAGTTGCCGCACGCCAATCTGGTGCAGAACTTCGTGAACGCAATTTTGGACGGCGAGCCGCTCATCGCGCCGGGCGCGGAAGGCATCCACTCGGTTGAACTGGCAAATGTCATGGTGTATTCGTCGCTGCTCGGCGAGACCGTCGCGTTGCCGATGGACGGCGGGGCCTGGGAAAAGAGGTTGAATCAACTGATCGCCGGGTCGAAACTGGAGAAGAAGGTGATGCCGGTCGAGGCGACGGATATTGCGAGTTCGTTCCGGCGTTGACGCCGGCGCGCGGGTGTACGAGTTCAATGGCGAATCACAATTATGACGAATGATCCCAAGTCGGAAACGTTGCCGGGCGATTCCGCCGTCGGCGTGATGCGCGCTTTGCAGACAGGGGGACGCGGGTTGCGCTTCGTCGAGGCGTTCATCCGCGAACCGCTGGTGGTCGGATCGCTGTGGCCGAGCTCGTCGTCGCTTTCGCGCGC
>JADLHS010000250.1 GCA_020848635.1 Limisphaerales bacterium | reverse complement strand
CGGGACCTCCCCGGCAGAGGTCGGTCAGCGCGTTGCGGAGAATTTTCTGCCGCGCCAGTTTCGTTACGAAACCAACCCGCAGAAAGCGCATCTCGGCGTGATTTATCCCGAGGTCATTACTTGGTATGGCGCGCTCACCGTCGCGCAGTTGACCGGCGACACGAATCTCACGGCGCGGTTGATTCAAAAGTTTGAACCGCTCCTTTCCGAACCCGGCGCCAAGCGCATCAATCCCAGCGCCCATGTGGATTATCGCGTGTTCGGCATTGTACCACTGGAGATTTACTTGCAGACCAAGGACGAACGGTGTTTGAAGCTGGGGCAGAGTCTGGCCGATGCGCAATGGGCCAAAACCACTCCGGATGGCATCACGGCAGAAGCGCGGTATTGGATTGATGACATGTATATGATTCCGGCGGTGCAGGCGCAGGCATTTCGCGCCACGGGTGACGGGAAGTATCTCGATCGCGCCGCCCTGGCAATGACGACTTATCTGGATCGCTTGCAGCAGCCAAACGGACTGTTTTTCCATGGCGAAGGAGCGCCGTTTTACTGGGGCCGCGGCAATGGCTGGATGGCCGCCGGGGCGGCAGAATTACTCCGATCGCTGCCTAAAAACCATCCGCAACAGGCCCGGATCCTGGCGGGTTATCGTCAGATGATGGCGGCTTTGCTGGCAACGCAGGATCAGAATGGACTCTGGCACCAGCTCATTGACAAGCCGGATTCTTGGCCGGAAACGTCGGGCTCGGCGATGTTCACGTTTGCCTTTGTCACCGGCGTAAATGCCGGCTGGCTGGACGAGAAAACCTATGGTCCGGCAGCGCGCAAGGCCTGGCTGGCGCTCGTTGGTTATCTCGATGCGAAGGGAAATCTCCGGGAAGTTTGCGTCGGCACGGACAAGGCGGACAAGGTGGTGGGATCAGACTTGGGCGCGCAGTTGAAGTTTTACAACGACCGGCCGCGCACCGCCGGTGATTTGCATGGCCAGGCGCCCATGCTGTGGACCGCGACTGCCTTGTTGCGGTGATTTGGTTTTTTTGGGGCGGGGTGTTGAGTTGGGGATCAAAATTAGAAGGCTATTACTTGCTTTCTAACTTTGTTTTCGCAAGACGCGCTTTTTGGCAGGTTTCGCCGCTGCAACTTGAATGGCCAGGTTCGCCCAGGCCAACGCCTCATTTCGATCTTCCAAAATCTCCGGCGGAACTTCGGAGTAACTCATGGTCATGAGGCGGCCTTTCATCTCGTAGGTAAACGGCTTCATGCCGCGTGATGCATACGCCGCGCGCGTGGTTTCATCCACTTTGAAGAAGACGCGTCCTTCGTCCAAAATTGCGAAGAAACGGTCCGCGGAATAAAGCCCGTGCGCGCCGAACATCGCCCGGGCCCGCAACTCGGGCAGCCCGGCGAGTTGATCCAGCACGAAGTCTTTGAACGAGTCGTCCGCCATTGATGTTTCGCGACGCGATCAGGTTTTGGCGCACATCTGGCGGGCCACCTGCATCAAGGTTTCGACTTGAAACGGCTTCCGAATAAAGGCCTCAAAGCCCTCCTGCTCGTAGCGTTGATTCAGGTTCTCCACATCGTAGCCGCTGGTGAGCACGGCCTTGACGTGTGGTTGCTGTTGGCGCAACTCCGCCAGCGTTCTTAGTCCGTCCATCTTGGGCATTGTGAAATCCAGGATCACAAAGGTGATTTCGTCCGCGTGCTGCCGGAAGAGGGCGACGGCTTCTTCGCCTTGTTCCGCCAGCAACACGCGCAGGCCGGACCGTTTTAAAATCCGTTCCATCAACAGCCGAATGGCCGCTTCATCTTCCACGACCAGCACCGTGCCGGTCAACCCGGGGGAAATGGTGGGGGCGGGAGTCGGATGGATTGGGACCGGAATGACCGCCGGGTCCTTGGTGATCACAACTGGAAACAGCGCTGAGATCGTCGTGCCTTGATCGGGTTGGCTGGAAATCAGAATCGCTCCTTTGTGACCGCGCACCACGCCCATCACGACCGACATGCCCAGGCCGCGTCCGGTGAACTTGGTGCTGAAGAAAGGATCGAACAAACGTTTCAGAACCAACTCATCCATGCCACAACCCGAGTCGCTTACTTCGAGTTCCACATAACGGCCGGGCGCGGGCGGATCGGTGATGAGGCTTTGGGCGAGATAATCCACCTCACAGTAACGATCGCGGGTCGTGATGGTAATCAGTCCCGGCTTTTCCCCCAGGGCTTCTGAGGCGTTGGTGACGAGATTCATCAACACCTGTTGCAATTGCGGTTCATCCCCTTCGATCAACGGCAGGTCAGGGGTGAGATTCAGTTTAACGCTGGCCTTTCTGGAAATGGAGGCCTTGAGCAATTCCGCCATGCCGCTGATCAATCCGCTGAGATCCACCTGCGAAATGACAAAGCGCCCCCGCCCGGAATAGGCGAGCATCTGCTGGGTCAGGTTGCTCGCGCGCAAAGCGGCGACCGCAGCCTCGCGGAGATGGCTTTGGACCGGGTCCTTTGCGTCCAGATCCATCATGGCCAGATCGAGATTGCCGATGATGGCGGCGAGAAAGTTGTTATACTCGTGGGCAATTCCGCCGGCCAGCACCCCCAGGCTTTTGAGTTTGTCCGCGTGCAAGAGCTGGCGTTCCAGTTCCAGCT
>JADLHS010000249.1 GCA_020848635.1 Limisphaerales bacterium | reverse complement strand
GTGTGACGTGGGAGGCTGTGTTGAAAGCGATTCGCCCGTGGCTGGTGAGATCAACCGGCTTTTGTTATTGCTGCGGAAACAACTTTGAAGGAATTTGCGTTGATAGCACTTAACAGAGTAATACTAGCAGACTGGCGAGTTCTTCGTTGCGGATCACGCATGGAATGCCGGCTTGCTGCAACAGATTTTGGAGCACTTTCAATTCGGCGCTAGCGGGAGTGGTGAGGACGCGTTTCATAGCGAGCCTTTCGTTTTTTGTTATGGCAACGTAGCACATCTTCCGCGACTTTACAGCGGGGGCGGAGAGGAAAATTCCAAGTGAAGAATGCCCAATGAGGTATGCGTGAACAACTGCGTTGCACTCGGCGGTACGGGGCACAAAAAAACCGGGTCAAGCAGCCAGAGGATGGCGGAGAGACCCGGGGAATTTCGATTAGTTCAATGTAGGCGCTGTCGTACGGCTGGTGCAGCCCTGAACTAGAGATGCCGCACCGTAATCGTAAAAGCTTCAAAGATCATTGCGCCGGTCGGCAACGGCGGCGGGCGTCCCGGAGAGGGATGACACGCTTATGCCAGTTTTGACCAACCCGGCGGCAAATCATTCAGCGACTACCAACGTTTGCATGGACCGTAATCCAGATGATGAGCGGATGTGCTGAGGCGGGAACGCCGAAATGATTGCGGACTTCCGCCCGTGGATCCTCCCCAGCAGCGACGAGATAAGATTGCACCCCAAAACCGGGAATACGAGGCGCCCAATTCACTCCCATCGCCACGACACGGCCAAAATCAGCTGCAGGAGGCCGGTTGGAATGAGGTGAATCAACAGGGCAAGCGTGCTATTCCAGAATCCAGGATTTTCCTCAAACGCATCCAACGCAAACAGGCTAATGAATCCCGCAAAATGGAGGCCGGTTTTCAACCGCAACATCGAGGGAAGTGATGACGCAACGGAAACCCTGCGCTATCCGGCCCCGACCGTGGCGCAGGCACGGCATTACCGCCCGAACAAGTTGACCGGCGAAAGCGGGATGAAGGCATGCTCAAAAGCCACAGTGGCCGCCGCATTGCAGCGGACCTCGCGGTCTGCGAGGCATTGCAACGACCGTTGCATCCGTTGCGTGGCGCGAGAGCGGTACCTGGGCCGGATCGCTTAACACCGGCCAGCATCAGACCAAATGCACTATGGACGATCCGTGGAGCGGGACCAAAGACTCGTTAACTTCGGCTGCCCTCGTCCCCATTGCTGGGCCCGGGCGGAGCATCGAGGTGACTTTTCTGGGACGCAAGGAACGCTTATTTGACAAGCCGTGGAAGTGAGCGAATTTACCACCGTAAGAAGGGGGAGTTGGTGACAACCATCCAAAGAAAACTAGAGTTGACGTTGCCGGATATGTCCATTTGCCGCGCTGAGCTCGAAGCCGTCAATGATCACGTTTCTTGTCTGATGGATAACCCGACACGCTGCCAGTATGCGCGGGTCTCCGATTCCATTGCATCCTGTGTCCACCCGGAACGCGATAAAATTGTCGCACGCACGGAGTGGAGCCGCCGCATAAACCACTAAGGGCAGCGGCGGGCGAACCCCGCAGCCGGATCCGGTTCCGGCTCGATCCGATTCAGGACATTCAGATTCACTCCTCGACCGCACGCAACCGATCCGGGCCGCCTCAGCCTACGTCGGATAGGGAGCTTTACCGCCTGCTCTGGGCCAATCCATGCAACGCAGAAGCCACACAAAGGCAGGAGTGGAAGGGCGACGCGTGGTACGGACCCCAGTTCAAATTTCGCGCAACAAACCGCGGTCGAGCATTGATCAAGGTTTAACCATTTCAGTTCGAACTGGTCGAGTGAGGCCCAAGGCTTGAGTTGTGCGACCGCCGCCTTCGACTAATCGCCGGTTTTGCTGCCCGGAACGCAGTGGAGCAATCCCGGAAAAAGCTGGCGCTCCTGGTTGAATCTCTCGTAGCTGAGCGAATCGACATGGGCGTCAAACGCCAGCAAGCTGCCGCCTTTCTTGCCATGCAAACGACCCAAGCCCTCGCCCTGCGAAGGATAGCTGCTGGCATCGTTGAAACAACTGAGCCCGGGATAAAAAGCGTAGTAATTGGGCTCATCCGGCTCCCACATCATGTAGGCGATGGGCTTGAAGGCTCAGAGCTTGTACGTTCGCCCGCCCAACGCCCCGAAGCCGTTGACGGCGCCATTCATGATGTAAGTGGCGAGCTTGTTTTGGCGCCGGGCGTAATACGGGTTCGACGCATCGGTCTTATCCTTCGGGCAAAGGTAAATATTGTGGTTCTTGATCTGCGGCCAAATTTGCCCCGTGCCGTAGCACTTGTCGATGTTTGTGAGCATCAGCGCCGGTGGGGTGCCGCCAACGGGTGTGTAAAGCCAGCAGGGATAGTCGTTGCCCCAGCCGGGATGGGGCAGGTTGTCGCTGCTCTCGTTGGCATACATGTGGATGCCCAACCCGAACTGGCGGTAGTTGCTGACACACTGAGTCCGTAATGCCTTCTCCTTCGCCTGCGACAAGGCCGGCAGGAGCATGCCCGCCAAAATGGCAATGATCGCAATGACAACGAGCAGTTCGATCAGCGTGAAGGCCCCCGCCGTGGGCGAAACCCCGCGCCTCATTCTTGCTTCGTCATGTTGCAGGCTCATTAATCGGCATTGGCTGCTACGGGGCTTTAGGGAGAGCCGCCTCACGGAAGGCCAGCGGCAAATCTCGGATTCTTTTGGACCCAGCCATGGCCCTGAGCGTCATTTCATGACGCGGAAAAACAACTGTGTGCCGGCCGCGGGGATGACCGTGGGCGGCGTGGCGTCCACCACGTTGGTCCACACCCCAGAGTTCAAGGATCCACGCGCCTGTAGCATGCCAGGCAAATCCCAATCCACCGCCACCGCTCCGTTCGCCAGCCGCTCGACGCCGATCAAGCTCGACGGCAAACTGGGGAAAATGGCCGGGGGCGTATTCGTGAAGGAGACCACGCCGCTCGCCGGCGCCGCGTTCAATGTGACGAACGCCGGGGTCATGCCCTGGAAGAGGAAGTTCAGCACATTCGTCGGGAACACCGGCACGCCATCGGAGGCGAACGTGGCTGCCCGGGAAACGCTAAACTCAAAGTTCGTTCCAGTCGCCGCTGGCCAGCAGATCCAGTTCAAATCGTTGATGCCGCCTTCGTTGAAGCCTCCATTCTTCTCCTGATAACTGTAACCGCTCTGAATCAACAGTTCGGAGCCGACCGGGGCATAGCCGGTCCCGCCGTCGTTATCGGTGTCGAAAAACATGTTGACGTAGGCCGGAAACTGGCCGTCGCCCGGCGGAATGTCCTGCCATAAGGTGACGCAAAAATAGTAGTGGCTCGCATCGCTCAACAAATAGATGTCCTTGAAGTCAGCGGCACCGGCGGCGCCGATGGGGCCGCTATAGCTGGGAACTACGCCTTGCCAATCATCGAAGTTTCCATCGATGGAAATGGTGCGAGTGAACGCAGCGGTCGTGTGGGCCGCATTGCCGAATAGATCCGTCACGCCATTCACCGTCAGTTGATAAACCACACCCATGATCAAGGGAGCGCTTGGGGTCAGAATGACCTGCGTGGCGTCGCCTGGGTTGAGGACCGCACTACTGACCGTCAGCCCGCCGCTGAGACTGAAATGGCTGGTATTGTTAGCAGTCGCGGCGGCCACGGGCGCCGAAAAGGTCACAATAATCTGACTCGCCGAGGCTACCACTTCCGCAATCGCGGGCGGAATCCGGTCCGGCAACACTGTCAACACTGCGGTGCGACTGTTGGTTGCCCCCGCCGGGTTGATGACCGCAGCGCGATAACTGCCAGAATTCGTCTGGGCGGAAAATGGCAGCAGGTAATTTGCATTCGTCGCGTCCGGAATCGCGCTGTTGTTCTTGAACCATTGATACTGCAACAGCGGCGATCCAGCCGTAGCGACGCTGAGCGTGACCGGTTGTCCCTCCACGGCGTAAGTATCGGCGGGCTGGGCTGGGTCGCTGATCACCACGGGCGTAGTCGTGACCACCAGCAACGCGGCCCGGGTGAGATTCGTTCCCAGCGCATTGCTGACTGACAAAAAGTAATTACCCGCGTCGTTCGTGAGCACCTGGGGAATGGTCAGGACGGCATTGGTGGCCCCGGCAACGGGATCACCATTCTTCAACCATTGGTAACTCAACGGCCCGTTGCCGATTACGTCCGCCGCAAAGGTCACGAGTTGCCCGGCCGCCACCGTTTGGTCCGCCGGCAACTGGGGATCCACGATGATCACCGGGAACTGCGCCGCCGCGGTCAACGACAAGCCGAAGACCATGTCCGCGCTGCTGCTCACCGCTTGGTGCGTCTCGACTTCCAGGATGTTGTCCCCGACTACCAACGGCCCAGCCGCAATCCCAAAAACTTCCGCCTGCCCCAGCGGCGAATTGGTGCCGGTGGCGCTGGTGGCAAAACCAACCGCGGAGGCGGGCATGCGCACCCGCCGAACTTCCACGCCGTTGAGGTAGATCACCGCCCCATCGGTGAGGTAGTTGGTCACCACGAAGGCGACATTGGCGGCCAGATTATCCCATGAAAAATGAGCGCGGAAATAGTAGGTATTCGGGCCACTGGAGGACAACGGCGTATTGAGGGTGGGATAAGTTCCCGGCGCCGGCGTGTAGCCGAACAGACCGTTGCCTGCATTCCATGGGGATTGCGTATCATCGTAGCCTTGGTCGAGCCAGGCCAGGCCGAGATCGGTCCCGGAAGCATTAACCAGCCAGATCGTATCGGTAAGCGTGATCAGCGGCAGATTGGTTGTCAGCACCACCGGCGCGGTTGCAAATGTGTAGGTGAGCGTCCCGTAGTTGGCCCAAGCAGGCAGGGAGTCGGCCGTTCCGGTCTCGGAGGCAAGCTGAACTCCGATTTGATCGCCATTAAGCAGCGGCAGACCCGCAAAGTCCCCGGCCACGCCGGTTACGTTCCGGGCGATCTTGAATTCAAAATCCGTTCCGGGAATCGCACTCGCACCATACGCCGCCCCCGCGGTGGTGAGCGTTCCTTCATTCCACCCGCCCCCGGCCTGCTGATAGGCCTGGTCGTTTATGATCATCAGCGACGAGCCAAAGTTCGGGTTGCCAAACGGATGAAAACCCGTCGCGCTGCTGTTATCATTGTCGAGCCAGATATAGGTATTCCACGCCGAAATCGGATCCGCCGGTTGTTGCAACGTGAAACGGATGTAGAGAAAATCGGCATCGTTGGCCAGATAAACCTCCTGAAAATCCACGCCCGTCGGGTTGTTCACCCCGTTCTCATTGACATAGGCCGGCACAACGCCCACCCAATCAGAACTATCCCCGTCCACGGTGATATTCTTGAACGTGCCCGCCATCCCGCCGGCGGCAACAACGCAGGCGAATCCAATGGTCACTAGCGTTTTTCCAAACGGGTTGATGATTTTCATAGTTTATTCGATTTCGTGATTCCGACCTGCCGACTGGCTGCCGTCTGCTCCGCCAAAGTTTCTGCGGCCATAGGCCAGCTTTCCCGAGAACAACAACGCACCAACCCCCAACAGCGCAAACGTGGTGGGCTCGGGAACTGTGGCCATGGTGTAGTACACATCACCATAATTAGACCACCCGGGCAGGGAGTCGGCCGTCCCCGTTTCGGAGGCAAGCTGAACTCCGATTGGATCGCCATTAAGCAGCGGCAGACCCGCAAAGTCCCCGGCCACGCCGGTTACGTTCCGGGCGATCTTGAATTCAAAATCCGTTCCGGGAATCACACTCGCGCCATAGGCCACCCCCGCAGCGGTGAGCGTACCTTCATTCCACCCGCCCCCAGCCTGCTGATAGGCCTGGTCGTTTATGATCATCAGCGACGAGCCAAAGTTCGGGTTGCCAAACGGATGAAAACCCGTCGCGCTGCTGTTGTCATTGTCGAGCCAGATGTAGGTGCTCCACGCCGAAATCGGATCCGCCGGTTGTTGTAATGTGAAACGGATGTAGAGAAAATCGGCGTCGTTGGCCAGATAAACCTCCTGGAAATCCACGCCCGTCGGGTTGTTCACCCCGTTCTCATTGACATAGGCCGGCACAACGCCCCCCCAATCAGAACTATCCCCGTCCACGGTGATCGTGCGGAACGAACCGGCTAGCCCGGTGGGGCTGAGCAGCCATGTGGAGAGCGCAACGACGGAAATACGAAGCAGGTTTGTTCTCATAAACATTCAGGTTTTGGTTCTGGTAATTTTGTTGTGGCCGGATTCTAATGTCCGGGCGGGAACTTGTCTTGTCGTCCCTATGCACTACATCTAGCACGACGGTGACGCGGAGGGGAGGTATTTCGCCACGGCTTGCGCCCGCGAATGTACATGCAACTTTTCGTAGATCCGCCGGATATAGGTCCGCGTCGTCACAAAGCTGATACCGAGTTGATCGGCGATCTCTTTGATGAGATAGCCCTTGGCCAACAGGCTCAACACCTCGAGTTCCCGGGCGGAGAGGCTTGCCTCATTGGCCGGGGACGGGTTCTTCTGGAAGAATTGCACAACCTTGCGGGCAATTTGGCTGCTCATCGGCGCCCCACCCTGATGCGCGTCGCGGATCGCCTCCAGCACTTCGGCCGAAGGCCGTTGTTTGAGAATGTAGCCCAAGGCTCCCGCCGCGAGCGCGTTGAAGATGCGCTCCGGATTCTCATAAACCGTCAGCACTACGATGCGCAGCGCCGGGGCGAGCGCCCGCAATTTCTGCACGCATTCGATTCCATTCATCCCGGGCAGATTGATGTCCATCAGCAGCACATCGGGCGGCGTCGCGATCGCCCCGCGCAGGGCCGCCTCCCCGGTGGAATAGCTTTCCAAAAAGCGAAACTCGCGCGACTGCTTCAGTAACCGGACCAGGCTCCCGCGCACGCCCGCGTCGTCCTCAACGATGGATACGGTAATTGGCATGGTGGTTATCGGGGCGAACATATTGAGCATCTGGTCCGCCAGCATGATACTTCAAAGTCTCCCTCTGAGGTTGTCCTTCAAATGCACGACACCCCGAACTGGATAGCGGGCGGCGGGAAAGGGTTTCATTTCACACTGAGGGCAACCGTCAATTTCACGCTGGTGCCCGGATTGGATCCGCTTCCCACCTCGCACCGACCGTGGATGGCCGCCATGCGTTCGCGCATGTTCACCAATCCAGTGCGCTGCCCCGGGAGATCGCCGGTCGAATCCCCTGGCGCGACCTGCGGATTCAGTTCCGCTCCGTTCGCCAGACCAATCCCGTTGTCCCGAATCGTGACCGTAAACACTCCGGCAACATGGGTGATATGAATCCGCACTTCCGACGCCCGCGAGTGTTTCACCGCGTTATTCAACGCCTCCTTAAAGGTCAGAAAGAGATTGTGCCGCACTTCGGTCAGCAGCACGACGTGCGGCAATTGATCCGGCAATTCCAGGCGGCACGCCATCCGGGCAATTCGCAGGTAGTTCTCGGCAAAGCTGCATGCGTACGTGACAAAGCTCTCCAGCGAATCATTCGCGGGATCCACCGCCCAGACAATTTCATCCAGCGAGGCGGTCAAGGCCCGGGCCTTGATCATAATTTTATGGGCATCCGCCCGCACGGCCTCGGGCGGAGATTCCGTATTCTGCGCGAATTCGCTGAGCAGGGCGATTTCCGTGAGATGCGACCCGAGGTCATCGTGCATGTCTTGGGCAATCCGCCGCCGTTCGCGTTCGACGGCACGTTCGCGTTCAACCCGTTCGAGCCGGTAGCGCATGCGGCGGGCGGCGACGAAGTTGGCCAACCCGGCGGCCCCGGCGAGCGCTGCCAGCGCGCTGGCGATCAATAACCCTTTGGTCTGCCAGAAATGGGGGAGCACGATCACGGCGCAGGTGGCGCCCGTCGTATTCCACACCCCGTCGTTGTTGCAGGCGGTCACCTGAAACGCATAATCGCCCGGGGGCACCCGGCTGTAGGTGATCGTCCGTTTGGCCCCTGCGTCAAGCCAGTCCGACTCCAAACCGGCGAGGCGATACTTGAAGCGCACTTTTTCCGGCGCGGTCAAACTGGTGGCTGTGTAGCGAAATTCGAGATTCTTTTCCCCCGGCAGAATTCTTAGGACGGGTGGCGGAGCGCGGTTTGTCGCCTTCGGATCAGTCATGGTAACGACAGACATTTGTGACCTCCCATCCGCTACCAGGTCTTCCACAATTACGAGCGGTGTCACCGAATTGCTGGCGACCTGATCCGGTTGCACTACCGCCAAGCCCTTGATCGTCGGAAAACAGAGCCGGCCATCGCGCGACCGGAGGCCGGAAGGTTGGAAGCCGCCCTGACACTCGATGCTCGGCAGCCCGTCCGCTTTACCATAGCCAATGCAATGAATCGCAGGGCCGCCCTCACGGCGGGCGGACAGCTCCAATTCCACCCGGTTGATGCGAAATACGCCCCCATAAGAACCCAGCCATAAGTTACCGTGGTCGTCTTCAAGAATTTGACAAATCACATCATTGACCAAGCCGTGCTTGGTCGTCCAAGTGGTAATTTTACCGCGCCGCCACCGGCTCAATCCGCCGCCGCACGTGCCGATCCAGACCGTGCCGTCCGCATCGGCGCGCAGCGACCAGATGGACAGGCTTCCCAAGCCGTCTGCCTTTCCGAAGTGGACGCAATGCCCATTCTGCCATCGGTACAGGCCTTCGTCCTGGCTCCCAATCCAAAGGTAACCCGCAGAATCCTCAACCATGACCCGCACATCCAAACTGACCGACGCTCCGGGGATTCTTGTGGCCGTTTTTTCATCCGCCCGCAAGCGGGTGAGCGCCCCGAGCGCCTGTTGCCCCAACCACAATCCGCCTGCGCGCGATTCGTATATCGCCAGCACCACGCCGCCGATCTCGCGCCCGTCGGAAACCTTTAGAAATTGGTTGGTTTCCAGTTTGAACAAACCGCCCCATGTGACAGCCCAGATTGTCCCGGGGGGAATCCTGAACCACCGACCAGACATGGCCGTTCAGCAAACCCTTGCGCGGGCCATAGTGTTCCACTCGAGCCGGCGTCCCGTGGTCCAGCCCGCTTCCGTTCATGCCAATCCAGTAGCTGCCATCCGCAGCTTCGCAGACCGATAGTACCTGGTCCGAGGACAACCCTTGACGAATGCCCAGCGTTTCGAAAATCGCCGGCTTCAACCGGCATAAGCCCCCCCCTTCCGTGCCAGCCCAGATGTTT
>JADLHS010000248.1 GCA_020848635.1 Limisphaerales bacterium | reverse complement strand
CCAATATTTGATCGACAACCGGCTGACGCCCCAGCGGGCGGGACGTCTGGAAATCCCCCCCATCACCCTTACGGTGGCAGGGCAAACGCTCACCACACAACCCGTGACCATACAGGTGAGTCCGCCGGACCCGGTGAAGGACTTCAAGTTGAGCACCGCGCTCTCGAAGTCCGAATGCTATGTGGGCGAGCCGATTTCCATGACCACAACCTACTACATCGGCGGCGAGGTGCGGGACGTTACCTTCTCCCTCCCCGTGCTTTCCTCTGCGGACTTTCACGCGGAGCCCTTTGCAATGCCGCAGCAACGCGGTCGAGACTACTACAAGATCCCCGTCAACAACGAGGAGGTTATCGCGGAAAAGGGCGAGGCGAAGCTGAACGGAGAAAGCTTTGTCACGCTGACGTTTCAACACGTGCTCGTGCCCAAGGTGGCCGGCGAGCTCGCCATTCCCGAGGCCACGGCGGCGGCCCAGGCCACGGTCGGAAGGCGGCGGAGTCGCTCGCCCTTCGACAGCATGTCCCCCTTCGGCTCGCGCGACGATTTGCGTAGTGTCATTGTCCCTTCCGAAGCCGTGACGCTGTCGGTGCGGCCGGTGCCGGAAGAGGGCAAGCCCGCGAACTTCTCCGGGTTGATAGGTGCGTTCAAGCTCGACGCGGAAGCCACGCCCACCGAGGTGAACGTGGGTGATCCCATCACGCTGACACTTACCGTGGAGGGTTCCTTCTATCTGCGCCACTTTGAACTTCCTCCACTGCAACAGCAGGCCTCACTTGCGGGTAAATTTCGTATTCCGGAAGAAATGGCCCCCGGGCGCGCCGAGGAAAATCGCAAAGTTTTCACCCAGACGATTCGCGCGGAATCCGCGAGCGTCACGGAAGTCCCGCCCATCGAGCTGGCCTACTTCGATACGGTCACGGGAAGTTATGCCACGGCCGCCACGAAATCGATACCGATTACCGTGCGCGAGACGGAGGTCGTCACCGCCTCCGACGCGGAGGGCTATCGCCAATCGGTGGAAACCGTTGAACACGTGGCGGTCAACGAAGGCATTGCGCACAACTTCACCGAGCCCGACGCGCTGGAGCCGCAGTATTTCGGGCCCGATGTGTGGATGCGGAGCGGCGCAAGCTGGATGCTGCTCCTGCTGCCGCCCATCGCCTGGGGAGCCTTGGCCAGCGCCGTGTTCATCCGTCGCCTCGGCGGCATTCAACCGAAAGGCCGCACACGCAAAATGGCCCGCGCCCAACTGAAGAGCGCGTTGGCGGAGCTCGATGATACGGGTGCCGCCCACGGCAAAGCCCTGCAAGCGCTGCGCGCCTATCTGGCCGCAAAGCTCGACGCCAACGCCAGCGCCCTGACCTATGCCGATGTGGAGCGGCCCCTGCGCGCGCAGGGTGCAAGTGAGGTCTCATTGGAAACGTTGAAGCGCATTTTTGACGAGTGCGAAGCCTTTCACTATGCGGGCGCGGGCGCCATCCCCGCCGCGGAAGTCGCGGCGCACGTGCTGGCGTGTGCCGACGCGCTGGAAAAGGAGATCGGCTGATGCGCGCCGCAAGGTTTTTTTTATCCATCACCCTCGCCGTCCCATTTGCCACGATGGCTGCGCTGGTCGCCCCGTGCGCCATGGCCATGGAGCACGCCGAAATCGAGTCCGCTTTCAGCGAGGCTATTGCCGCCTTTGAAGCGGGCAATCGTCTGATCGCCACCGATGAGGCGGCGGCGCAAGTGGAGTATGAAAAGGCCACGTTGCGTCTGGAGCAGATCATCCGTGAAGGCGGTGTGGAGAATGGCAAGCTCTACTACAATCTGGGCAACGTGTGGTTTCAACGCGGCGATCTGGGCCGCGCCATTGTGAATTATCTGCGCGCCGAGCAATACATGCCCAACAACATCAACCTCCAGCAGAACCTGGCCTATGTACGCCAGCAGCGCAAAGACGCCTTCGAGCAGACGGAATCGCGCAAAGTCCTGAACACCCTCTTCTTCTGGCACTACGATGTGCCCTCGGGCATTCGACTGCGCATTTTCGCCGTGACCTTTCTCGCCTTCTGGGGCTTTGCCGCCGCACGGATCTTCTACAAGCACGGCGCAATCAACGGCGGCCTCGCCGTCACCGGCGTGCTCGCGGGGCTCCTGTTTGTTTCTCTGACAGTCGAAGCCCGGAACCACCGCGCCCACCCGACCGGCGTGGTTATTGCGCAGGAAAGCGTGGCCCGTAAAGGCGATGGCGAAACCTACCAGCCCAGCTTCTCCGAATCCCTCCACGCGGGCACGGAGTTCACCGTGCTGGAGGATCGCGGCGAATGGCTTCACGCATCACTCCCCGACGAGAGGACCTGCTGGTTGCCCCGTCGCGATGTGGCGCTCGTGGCAGTTGACAATTGACAGTTGACAGTTGACAGCGAATCGTGGATAGTGTGGCAGTATCGAGAGGGCAGTGCTTCGAAACGGCCTTTAACGTATATCTCTTCGTCAACGTTTGACGCTTTTCACTGTCAATTGTCCATTGTCAACTGTCCATTGTCAACTGTCAACTGTCAACTATCACCGCAGGTGCGTCATGGCCGAAGTCAGCATCGTCATTCCCGCGTACAACGAAGCGGGCGCGATCGAGGAAACGATCCAAAAGGTGGACGCTTCCTTTCGGAACTCCGGCCACACCTATGAAATCATCGTGGTGGATGATTGCTCCACCGACAATTCCGTGGCGGTGCTGACCGCCCGCGCTCAGACCATGCCGCATCTGCGCATTGTCCGGCATGACCGTTCCGGTGGGCAATCAGCGGCGGTGCATTCCGGGGTGAAAGCGGCGCACGCGCCGATCATCTGCACGCTGGACGGCGACGGTCAGAACCCGCCGGAAGAATTGCCGAAACTGGCGGCACCGCTGCTGAACGATACCACCGGCAAGATCGGTCTGGTTGCAGGTCAGCGCGTGGGACGGCAGGATTCCTGGTCAAAACGGTTTGCCTCCAGATTTGCCAACCGTTTGCGCGGCTGGATCTTGCAGGATGGCACCCGCGACACCGGCTGCGGCCT
>JADLHS010000247.1 GCA_020848635.1 Limisphaerales bacterium | reverse complement strand
GATGCCCTTCAGCATCACTGCGGCGGTTGGCTTCATTGCCCTCAGCGGGGTGGCGGTGCTGAACGGCGTGGTCATGATCAGTTACTTCAACGAACTGCGCGAGCAGGGCCTCGCCATGTGCCAGGCGGTGTTCGACGGTGCCATGACGCGGTTGCGGCCCGTGCTGATGACGGCATTCGTCGCGAGCTTGGGCTTCGTGCCCATGGCCATCGCGACCGGTCCGGGGGCCGAGGTCCAGCGTCCGCTGGCCACCGTGGTCATTGGCGGCATCTTGAGTTCGACTTTTCTCACGCTGGTGTTGCTGCCGGTGCTCTACGTGTGGTTCGAACGGGAACGCTGCCCCACGTCGGCCGTCGCGGCTGCAGCCGATGCGAAGAAAGTCACACCTCCCACAACCCCCAGCGAGCCATGAACACGTTTGCCCGCCAACTCAGATTCGCCGGGCGGGTCATCCTTGCCCTTTGCCTGACGTTGCCGGCGCTCGCGGCGGAGCTAGCCGACTTCGAAACCCCGTTGTTCAGTGGCGCCGGCAAATGCGCCTTTTGTCACGATCCTTGGAATCCCAAGCAAGCCGGCCAACCGGGCGAGGCCGCGGTTCTTACGACGGATTGGCGGGCGACAATGATGGCGCATGCCTTCAAAGACCCACTGTGGCGCGCCGTTATGGAGGCGGAGGTCAAAGAGCGACCTGAACTGAAATCCTTCATCGAGAACAAATGCCAGACTTGTCATGCGCCCCTGGCCCGGAGTCAGGCGCAAGCGGATGGGACGAACGAACTCGCCTTCGCTGCTGCCGTGGTCTCACCGCTGGCGGGCGAGGGTGTAGGCTGCACGTTGTGCCACCAGATTCAACCCGGCAATCTCGGCGCGCAGGCGAGTTTCAGCGGCCATTTCTTGATCGGGACCAATCGGGAAATCTTTGGTCCCTACCACGATGTGCTGACCATGCCCATGCAGCGGCACGTGAACTACACACCCATGTTCGGGGCGCACGTTCAGGATTCCGCGTTGTGCGCGACCTGCCACACGCTTTTTACGCCCATCCTCGACAACGCCGGCAATATCACGGGCGAGTTCCCGGAACAGGTTCCCTACCTGGAATGGCGGAACAGCGACTACGCGCGTCGCGGTCAACATTGCCAGAACTGTCACATGACGCGAATGGATGAAGCCGTCAAAGTCAGCAGCCGCCCACCGTGGCTCGACCCACGCACGCCATTTTGGAAGCATCAGTTTGTCGGCGGCAACGCCTTCATGCTCACGTTGTTCAAGGCAAACGCGAAGCAACTCAAGCCCAATGCCGAACCGGCGCAGTTCGACCGGATGATTACCCAGGCCCGCCGCCAGTTGGAGCGGGCCGCGACCGTCGGCGTGCAAGGCCGGCGCGAAGGTGGCACGCTCGTCTTGCGTGTGGATGTGGAGAACCTCAGCGGTCACAAGTTTCCCACCGGCCATCCATATCGCCGCGCCTGGCTGCACCTACGGGTGCGCGATGTCGCGGGCCGGACGCTCTTTGAATCGGGTGACACCGATAGAGCCGGGCGTATGCGCAGTGTGCCGGGCGAACTTGCCCCGCACTACGACGTGATCACGCAACCCGGTGAGGTGCAGATTTACGAAGCCGTGATGGGTGATGCGGCGGGCCAGGTCACGCACTCGTTGTTAAGCGCCGCGACTTATCTCAAGGACAATCGCCTGCCACCGCACGGTTTTCGCCCGGACGGTCCGGAGCACACGCAGACGGCCATTCGCGGCGATGCGGCGCAGGACTCGAATTTCAACGCGCACGGCAGCGGACGCGACGAAGTGACGTATCGCATTCCGGTGAGTTCGGCAAACGGACCACTGGTGGCGGAGGTGGAGTTGCTTTACCAATCCGTGCCGCCGGAAGCCGTGGCTCACTTGCTGGAAAACCGCGGCCCTGCGGCCAAGGAGTTCATCAAGATTTACTCGACCGCCGACAAGCGGCCGGAACGGGTTCACCAAGCCCGGATCAATGTCAGGGAGCCAGAGTGAAGCCTGCGGAGATCTCGTTCAGGCTGCGGCATGCTTCTCGGATCTCCGCCGGGCAGCGCACATTAACAAACTGTAATCCGACCCACCGGTCTGCGTTTACCTCCGTGTGGTCTGTTGTTGATAAGAGAGGCGCGATAGGTCGCGCCTCACGCAAAAAACAATAGTAAACATTGAAGAAAGGAAGCCTATGCAAACCATCGCTATCCACCGCCCCGGCCAGTCAACCTCACGTGCGGGCGGTCTTCTGGAAAGCTGGCCCCGGCTCGCGCTGCTGGTCGTGATCGGCCTCCTCCCACACGCGGCTCAAGCCGTGGAAGTCTATACCTTCGAATCACTGGGGGTAAATACCTTCATAGACGGACAGGACCACTGGAAGGACCAGCCCGGTCAAGGTGACGCGGTGGTCGCTCTGGATGAGTCGGGCCATGGCACGAACGTCGTCCGCCACTTCAAGACGGTTATCTTCGACCAGTCCGCTTTCATCACGCGAACCAACGATGCGGGCTTCAATTTTGTGTCTTTCTGCGGCACGGAGACGAATGCGGTCATTCAGTTTGAGGCCAACGGCGAGCACGTGGCGATGTTCGCTCTGGGGTACGACCGGAACGGCGACGGGCTGCTGCTGAGCACCGATGGCGAGATTGGGCCGGCCTTCGGGGTTTATGACCGGAATTTCCGCATCCAAGAGGCCAACCTCGGGACCAATTACGACGACGGCTTCAATCAGGGTGGCGGGGATGGCAACAGCGGCAACGACTGGTATCGGCTCCAATTGCGGTTGGATTTCACGGCCGGAAATGGCGAAGGCATCGGCAGCCTCTACTTCAAGAATCTGACCGACGGCGACACCACGTTTCACACCGTGTCCGGAGTGATAAACCGTCCACTGGGTCTGAGCCGCATGCATCCAGACGCGCGGCCCGCCAAGTGGAACGCCATGTGGCTCCACCTGCTGTCCAATGGCAACAGTGTTCCCAGCGCCGACAACCTGGTTCCGAATCTCAACGGAATCCGCATCACGGAAATCGTCCGCACAGGGACGGATGTTGTCCTGCAGTGGCGGGGTGGTGTTGGGCCGTATCAGGTGCAGCGGCGGGCGAGCCTCGACACTGGCAACTGGGAAAACGTAGGCGATGCCACAACGCTGATGACCGCCACGGTGGCAATTATCGGGGACACTGGCTTCTTCCGCATCGTTCAGCCTTGACCCCGGATACGCAGTTCCTCCAATGAAAACGAGCAAACGCATCCCATCATTCGGACCAGCCACCACGTCCGGTCGAACGCTCCAACAGACTACGCCCGCGTGTGACACACCGGTTGCTGCGTCCCTGCTGGTAGCCGCCCTGCTAAGTGTGCAGACACCTCCGGCCCAGGCCGTGGAGGTCTATACCTTTGAATCGTTGACGCTCAGCTCCGCGATTGACGGGCAGGACCGCTGGAGGGACCAGATTGGCCAAGGACAGGCGGGAGTGGTGCTCGATGCGTCCGGCAATGGCACGAAAGTCGTCTATTATCACAAGACCGCCCTGTTCGTCGAACCCGCGTTCCTCACCCGCACCTACGATGCGAGCTTCGACTTTGTGTCTTTCTCCGGCACGGAAAGCAATGCGATCATCCAGTTTGACGCCACCGGGGAGCACGTTGCGATGTTCGCCCTGGGTCGTGACTTGAACGGCGACGGACTGCTGAGGATTACCCAAGGAGAGTTTGGACCAGCCTTCGGGGTTTACGCCCATAACTTCCGCATCCAGGAGGCCGATCAGGGTGCCGCGACCGATGCGGCATTCGAGAGCGGCAATGGTGCCAGTGATTGGTATCGGATTCAATTGCACGTGGATTTCACCGCCGCCAGCGGTGAAGGCACCGGCAGTCTTTACTACCTGAATCTGAGCGATGGGGACACGACCTTCCAAGCCGTCGCTGGACTGCAGGACCGGTCGCTGGGTCTGAGCCGGTTGCATTCCGAGGCCCGGCCCGCGCGCTGGAATGCCATGTGGCTTGACCTGTTGCAGGAAGGCTTCAATGCACCGAGAGCCGACAACTTAATCCCCAACCTCAACGGCATTCGCATCACGGAACTCGTCCGCGTGGGTTCGGACGTGGTCTTGCATTGGCGGGGCGGGGTCGGACCTTACCAAGTTCAGCGGCGGGCGAGCCTGGACGCCGGCAACTGGGAGAATGTAGGCGATCACACCACGTTGATGACGGCCACGGCGGCAATCGTCGGTCACACAGGCTTCTTCCGCGTCGTTCAACCCTGAACCCGATGCGCAATCACTCCGGCACCGCGCACAATCCACCTAGGACTATTTTAGGGCGCCTGTTTTCCCGTCCGCCCCTCGCAGATGCTTATGTCCAGCGCAGCGGCAAGATGGTGGACGAGGATTTTCCGGAAAAGATCATTGAAACCAGCCGCGGCGTGCGTTATCGCATCCTGGCCGACATATGAAACCATTGCCTTCCCGTCTCCGAATCGCCCTGCTGTCGGCGGGCATTTCCGGAGTGGTGCTTGCAGCCTTCGGCGGCGTGATGTGGGTGCTGATCTACAACATGCGGATGGAGGCGGTCGATCGCGAAATCCGGACGCTCGGTTCGCGTCATCCTGGCTTGTTCGCGGGGCGCGGCAACTACGAGCGACTGGCGAGCACGTTCGAATTCACCTTCGGCGAGGATTTTACAAACCACGTCATTCTCCTGCTTCGAGATGCTACTGGCCGCACTTCCTATGCGTCGCCGCATTGGCCGAAGGCCCTCGATCCCGGAAAACTCGATCTGCGCTTGGAGGACAATCCTCCGAGTTCGGCATCGTCATTCACCAAACCAAATCTGGCCGCTAGCCCGACCAGAACCGAGAGCAATGGTTCGGGGCGGAGCGGGATGGGACGCGGTTTTGGGATGGGCCGGGGCGGGCCCCCGCAGGATGTTGCCTTCACCAAGCCGCCGAAATTCTTCACGGCCAAAACCACAGCCTCAGCTTGGCGCTTTGGGGTGCTGGGCAATGACGATGTGACATTGGTCATCGGCCTTAACCAGCAGGAAGTGGAACACGAATTGAATCAAGTGCGAGTTGCATTTCTGCTCACGCTGCCGGTGGCCTTGTTTCTCGTCGGCTTGGGCGGCTGGGTGGTCGCCGGCCGCGCCTTGCGTCCGCTCAAAGCCATCGCCGACACCGCCGAACGCGTCACCGCGCGCGGTCTTGATCAACGGATTCCAGAATCCGGAGAAAGCCCGGAAGCCAGCCGGGTCATCCAGGTCTTGAATCGGATGATCGACCGGCTGGAAGCGAGCTTTCGGCAAGCCACGCGCTTCAGCGCGGACGCTTCACACGAATTAAAAACCCCGCTCACTGTGATGCAGGGCGAACTGGAAAACGCACTGCAGGCGGCCACGCCCGGTTCGGCGGAGCAACAACTATTCAGCAACCTGCTCGAAGAAATTCAGCGGCTGAAGAACATCACTCGCAGTCTGCTGTTGCTGGCGCAAGCGGACGCAGGCCAGCTCAAACTTGCGGTGGAAACCGTGAACCTAAGCGCGGAAATGGAATCCATGATCGAGGACGCGCGCGTGCTTGCCACGGATTCACGACAGCAATTTGACGTGAAGTTTGAGCCACAAGTGTGGGTCGAAGCTGACCGCGCCTTGTTGCATACGGCGCTGTTCAACCTCATCCACAACGCGATCAAATACAACACGCCGGACGGCAAAATCTCCATTCGTCTGAATACGGCTGGGGACAAAACCGTATTCACAATTGGCAACTCCGGCCCAGGCATTCCTGCAGCGGACCAGCCCGGGATCTTTGAGCGGTTCTACCGAGTTGGCCGGGTGAACACTCCGAAAGTGGAGGGCCTCGGACTGGGATTGAGTCTGGCACGCGAGATCGTTCGAGCCCACGGCGGAGAGTTGTCACTGAAGGAAAGCCGGGTGGACTGGACATCCTTCGAGGTTCTATTACCGCGTGCTTCCCGAAATGGTTGACTTGGATCAAAGCAATCGTACGAATCGGCGGCCATGATTACCGTGAACCGATCCGTCACCCGGTCATCGGATGCCGAAAGAATGATGTCATGAGAAAATACTGGAAATGGCTGATCGTGCTGGTCGTCGCTGGTACGGTATTGCTTCGCTTCAACCTCGCCTCCACCCGGGTTGCGGTCAGCGTTGTGCAAAAGACCAACATCGTTGCCGAAGTCATGGGCACCGGCACACTGGAGGCGCGCGTCAAAACCATCCTCAGCCCGCGCATTCAGGAGCGTTTGGCCGAGGTGCTGGTCGATCAGGGTGATTACGTGACCGCCGGTCAGTTGCTCGCGCGGCTTGATGACGGCGAACTCAAGCGGCAGGTGGAAGTCACTGAAGCCGCCCTGGCCAGCGCCAAAGCCACTGCCGACCGCGTGCGCGTGGATGAAGCTCGCGCCCGAGCCGTGGAACAACAGGCGCAACAGGATCACAAACGTGTTTCCGATCTGGTCACCACCAAAGTCAGTTCGCAGTCCGAGATGGATAAAGCCATCGAGCAATTGCACGTCGCCGAATCCGACTTGCTTCGCGCCCGCGCCGCCACGGTGGAAGCGCAGCAGCAGGTCAACCTGGCGGAGAAAAGCCTCGCCTACCAGCAGGAGCGCCTGACGTTCACGCGCATTCTCAGCCCGTATGCCGGCCTCGTCACGCGGCGTGATCGCGATCCGGGCGGGGTCGTTGTTCCGGGCAGTTCCATCCTGCAACTCATCAATACCAACGAACTCTGGGTTTCTGCGTGGGTGGACGAAACCGCGTCTGCGGCCCTTGCCGTTGGACAGAAGGCGCGCGTGCGGTTCCGATCCGGAGCCGGACAGGGTTATCCTGGCGAAGTGGCGCGACTCGGATGCGAAACCGATCGCGAGACGCGGGAGTTTCTCGTGGACGTACGGGTGCAGGAACTGCCGCCCAACTGGACGATTGGCCAGCGCGCCGAAGTGTTCATTGAAACGAAGCGCAAGGCGGATGCGCTCGCCGTGCCCCAGCGATTCATTCAATGGCGCGATGGCACACCCGGCGTGTTCGTTGCCGAAGGGGGCAAGGCTGCATGGCGGGACGTAACGCTAGGCCTGCGCGGACGCGAGACGGTGGAAGTCACCCAAGGTTTGTCTGCGGGAGAAAAGGTCGTTGCGCCCGCGGATCCAAAACAATCACCGCTGAAATCGGGCCAACGAATTTCGCCTAATTGAACCCTGCTTGGATTCGTCCGAAGGCATGATTAAATATCCTCGCAATCCTATGATCGGAGCGCCAGGCGTGTTCAGAGAAATCTGCCTTTGGGTCCTTCTCGGCGTCGTGCTCAACAGCCAGGGCTGGGAGGTCAGGGCTATGCAATTGGGAGTTGACGGCCCTCACTTCACGCTGGACAGCAAGCCCGAATTTCTCCTTGGCATCAGTTACTACGGTGCCCTCGGTGCCTCCAGAGAAATAATTGAGCGCGACCTGGACGACCTGCGGCGCCATGGCTTCAACTGGCTTCGGGTGTGGGCCACTTGGGACGCCTTCAACAACGACGTGTCGGCGGTGGACGGAGAAGGCAGGCCGCGCGAGCCGTTTTGGGGCCGCCTTCAGTGGCTGGTGGCGGAGTGCGACCGGCGCAGCATGGTCGTGGACGTGACCCTTGCGCGTGGAAATGGAAAAGCGGCTGCGGGAAGGTTGCCAACCCTGGCCGCGCATCGCCGTGCGCTGGAGACGCTGATCACGGAGTTGAAACCGTATCGCAACTGGTATCTGGACCTGGCGAACGAGCGCAACGTCCGCGACGAGCGGTTCGTGAGTTTCGCTGAATTACGGCAACTGCGGGATCTGGCCCGGCAGCTTGACCCGCGGCGACTCGTGACCGCATCCGATGGCGGAGACATCAGCCGGGGTGACCTGCGCGAGTATCTGCGGACGGCGCAGGTGGACTTCATTTGTCCGCACCGGGGGCGGACGGCGGATTTGCCCGCACTCACGGAGGCGAAGAGCCGGGAGTATCGGGTGTGGATGAAGGAGCTGGGCCGCGTCGTGCCGGTGCATTATCAGGAGCCCTTTCGGCGCGGCTACACCCCGCAGCATTGGGAGCCGCCGGCTGACGCGTTTGCCACGGATTACAGAGGCGCCCGAGCCGGCGGCGCGGCGGGCTGGTGCTTCCACAACGGCGACCAGAAGGACATGGCCGAGGGAAAACCGCGCCGTTCGTTCGACTTGCGCCAGCGGCGACTGTTCGAACAACTCGACGCGGAGGAACTTGCCTTCTTGAGTTCCCTGCGCCCGATGAGTTCCCGCCAGGGCGCGGAAGAAAAGCCCGGCGAAGATCAACCTGAATCCGGTCGTCTGCGTGTCATCATCGAGACCGATGCCGGCGGCGATCCAGATGACGAGCAATCACTCGTGCGTTTTCTCCTGTATGCGAATGAATGGGACGTGGAAGGCATCATCTGCAACCGCCCCAAGGCGCGCGACGGGGAGAACCTCAATCCGGAGCGAACCGGACTCGGCATCATGCAGCGTTTCATCAGGGCTTATGGCGAGTGCCATCCAAACCTCATCAAACACGATGCGCGCTACCCCAAACCTGAGGATTTGTTTCGGCGGACGGTGTCCGGGTACGCGGACAGTGACGACGGCGTGAAGTTGATTCTCAGCGCGGTGGATTCCCCCGACCCGCGACCGGTCTGGTTCATGAACTGGGGTACCGACGACGGCTCCGACCCCAGCAGCCTGAAACGCGCGCTCGATCGCGTGCTCAAAGATCGCGGGCCGGCTCGTTACGCGACGTTCAAGCGCCGCCTGCGTTTGAGTGGGGACGACCAGTTTGGTGACCACACGACGAAGACTGCGCCGCCGTTTCCGCTCTGGGTGGATACACTGCGGCCGGAGATGAACGGCCGGCGCTGGTACCACCGGTTCTCCGTGCTGACTGCGAATGCTGGCGGCTTTGATCTCCGGCGCGACGTGTTGACCGGACATGGGCCGCTGGGCGCGTTGTATCCGAATAACACCGGGCCCGGGCAGAAGGAAGGCGACACGATGATGTTCCTGTATCTGGTGCCTACGGGGATGAATGACTTGGAGCAACCGGCGTGGGGAAGCTGGGCGGGCCGGTATGGCCGCAACCAAAACCACAAGGACCGCCCCTACTACTGGGCCAACCAAGAAGATGCCTGGCAAGGCACGACCACCCGCGAGAACACGCTCGGACGCTGGGCCGTCCATCTCCAGAACGATTTCAAAGCCCGGCTCGACTGGTGCGTGACGGATTTCAGCGCCGCGAACCATCCGCCCACGCCTCGGCTCCAGGAGTCGTTGCGCCGCATGGTCGCTCCGGGGGCCAAGGTCCGGCTCGATGCCAGTGGTTCGACGGACCCGGATCATGACCGCTTGCAGTTCGCGTGGATATTCTATCCCGAGATTGGCAACTACCGCGGGCCGTTGCCCACCCTCGATGGTGCCGCCACCGCCCAAGCCTCGTTCGTCGCCCCCGACGTGGACTCGGCGCAGGCGATCCATCTCATCCTAGCGGTTACCGATCAGGGAACTCCGCCGCTGACCCGCTACCGGCGCGTGATTGTGACTGTGGATCCGAAGGCCGAAGCAGTGGTGTATCCTGTGCCTCGAACTGCGCGAAATGCTTCAATCTCCGATTCCGCTCTGACGGCAACCAATCCCTCGCCATTAGTAGCCGGCCAACGCGTCACCGTGAAATGAATCTCGCCGCCAAAGATATCCGCCACAACGTCGGGCGATTTGCGCTGACCGCCATCGGCATCGGCTTGCTGCTGATGATCGTCATGGGCATGGGTGGAATTTATCGTGGTCTGATCCGTGAGGCGACCTTGCTCATCGACAACATCGGCGCGGATCTTTGGGTGGTGCAAGGCAGCACCCGCGGGCCGTTCGCAGAAATCTCCCGCGTGCCAGCCAATCTTGAAGATCGCGCGCGGGCT
>JADLHS010000246.1 GCA_020848635.1 Limisphaerales bacterium | reverse complement strand
TGAAAGCGATGCGCGTCTGCGGCAGCCTGCCTTGCACTTTCGCGACGAACTCCTTGAAGTCGGCAAACACCTGCGCCGGCGATTTGCCCGCGGCGATGTCGTTGTCACCCGCGTAAAGCAAAACCAGACTCGGTTGATAGGGAATCACGATCCGCTCAATGAACGCCACGGAGTCGGACAGATGCGAGCCGCCGAATCCCCGGTTGATGAGTTGGCGATCGGGGAACTGCTCGGGCGCATTGGTCCATTTACGGATGCTCGAACTCCCAATCAGCAGGATGGCATTCTGCGGGGGGGGATTGGTTTTGTCGGAAGCTTCAAAAGCTTGAATGGCGCTTTCCCATTGCAAATGGTGGGGAAGATTCGTGGCGCCATCTTGGGCCGCGGTTGCGGCTGACGCGCAAAACCAGCCCGCCAGCAGCAGGCCGCGGAGGGAAAGCAGTGTTCGCATGGGGAAATCTTCTCAGCCCGGCCGGGGTCCGGGAAGCTTTTTCCTTTTCCCGCCGGTAGGTTGACGCCATGTTCGCTCCGTGAAAATGCTGAGCGCACGAGAGATTCACGCCGCCGTTCATGCCGCCCTGGCTGAGGACATCGGTGGCGGCGATGTGACCTCCCAGGCCACCGTGCCGGCGAAGGCCACCTTCACGGTGGTCATGCGTGCCCGCGAACCGTTGGTTGTGGCCGGACTCGATTTCGCCGAGACCGCGTTTCGCCAGCTTTCCCCCTCCGTGCGGATCAAACGCCTGGCTCGTGACGGTCAGCGCCTGAAGTCTGGCGCGCCGCTGCTGCAAATCTGCGGATCTGCCTGCGCGATACTCAGCGCTGAACGCGTGGCGTTGAATTTCGTCCAGCGGCTTTCCGGGGTGGCCACGCTCACGGCGCAATACGTTGCCGCGGTTAAAGGCACGCGGACGCAAATCCTCGACACGCGCAAGACCACGCCCGGCTGGCGGCGGTTCGAGAAATACGCCGTGGGCTGTGGTGGCGGATGCAACCATCGCTTCGGCCTTTATGACCTGGTGCTCATCAAGGACAACCATCTTGCCGCGCTCCGGGATGCAAAACCCAACGCCGTGACGGCCGCCGTTCGGCGAGCGCGCCAGAAATTTCCCCGGCTCCAAGTCGAAGTGGAAGCGGATACGCTCGCGCAGGTGCGGCAGGCGGTCGCCGCCGGCGCGGACATCATCCTGCTCGACAACATGCCGCCCGTGCAATTACGCCGGGCGGTGAAGCTCGTCGCCGGTTGTGCCAAAACGGAAGCTAGTGGCGGGGTGAACTTGAAAACGGTGCGCGTTATTGCGCAGACTGGGGTGGAGTTCATTTCCGTCGGTGCGTTGACGCACTCGGCGCGCGCCGTGGATATTGGATTGGATTTCGAGAGTTGAAAGGATTGGCCGGGCAATGGCGGAAGCCTTTCCCAAGCGACCCAGATGCAGCAGGCAGAGGAAATCAGATCGCGCACAGGTGGCAACCTGGCCAACCGCGGGGGAAGTACATTCCCGGCGCCGGCCGGGAGATCAGCCTGCATCATTTTTGCGGCGGTGGTTCTGTTCGGCGGGGTCGGCGGCGGAAATCCAGCAGCAGGTTTTGCCGCGACCCCTCCGCTTGCGATGACCGATGAATACAGGGGTTTCAGGTTCGGCAAGGAGCACGGGCTGCCGGACGATGATGTGCGGGACATACTCCAGACGCGCGATGGTTCGCTGTGGATTTTGACCCAGCAAGGTCTGGCCCGGTTCGACGGGACGGGCTTTATTGTCTTCGACCGGGCGAACAATCCGGACTTCACGAGCGATGATCCCCGGGCGCTCGCGGAGGACACGCAGGGCGACGTGTGGGTCGGCGGGAAAAACCTGCTGTTGCGGATGACGGGCAATTTGCTCCATCGCGTGACTCTGGCGGATGGACGCAAGCTGGAACATGGCTACCAGTTGTGCCCGGATCCCAAAGTCGGAATGTGGGTCGGCGGAGACTCCACGCTGACGTATTACCACGACGGAGTAACCGCCATCTTCGGGCCCGAGAGTGGTCTGGAAACGGGTGGGGCGGTGTGCTCCGCGCAATTCGATTCCACGGGTAAGCTATGGGTCGGCACCTTCAATGGGTTTTTTAAATTCGACGCCGCGCAGAAGCGGTTTGCGCGCGTGGATCTGCCCGGGCGCGGGAGTATGATTACCGCGCTGGCGCTCCACGCCGGGCAGTCAGGCCGGGTCTGGGCCATGTTTGTGGCAGGGCAGGACTCGAAATCTTTCCCCGGCTTTCTCGGTTGGATTGAAAGGCAGCAAGGGGATTCGTGGGCACCGCAGATGGGCAGCGGCAAGACGAATTTCGTTTTTGGTGCTGGACTCCAGTTCATCTTCGAAGACCCCAGCGGCAACGTGTGGCTGCCCGCGGTGGAGAACCAAATTCACCGAATTCGCTCGGGCTCGTTTGAAACACTGGCGTTGACCTTCCCGCGCGGGCCGGACCTCGCGACCTGCATCCGCGAAGACAATGAAGGCAGCCTCTGGATGGGCACACTGCGCAACGGGCTGTGGCGGTGGCAACCGCGGCGGATCAAGAGCCATTCCGTGAACGACGGCCTGCCTCATGAAAACGCGTGGGCGGTTTGTGAAAGCCCGGACGGATCAGTGTGGGTCGGAACCGATGGCGGTTTGGCCCGCCGGACCGCCGGGCGCTGGGAGTCCTGGAAAACGGAGCAAGGTCTTTCGCGCAACAACATCCGGGCCTTGGCGGTGGACCGCGAAGGGACGGTGTGGATCGGCACGGGCGAGGGCTTGAACTCGTTACGTGATGGAAAAGTGACGCGGCATCCGATTCCCGGCGATTGGTTTGAGGCAAAGATCCGCGTGATTCTTCCCACGCGCGACGGTGCGCTCTGGGTGGCGGGCGCGGCGAGCCTCCATCGCCTGAGCGCCGGCGACCGAACGAAATTCACCACGGCGGAAGGGTTGGCCAACAATGATGTTCGCGCCTTGCTCGAAGATGCCGCCGGCCGGCTTTGGATCGGAACATTTGG
>JADLHS010000245.1 GCA_020848635.1 Limisphaerales bacterium | reverse complement strand
GCGCGGAGCGCCGGAGTCTGATTCGACAATTGGGCGCCGAACTCATCCTGTTCGACAGCGGGGGCATGTACCAGACCGGGATCGAGATGTCCCGCCAGATGGCAACGGATGACCCGCGCTATTTTCTCCCGCGCCAGTTCGAAAACCCGTTGAATGTGGCGGATCACGAGCACGGCACCGGGCCGGAAATTCTGCATCAAATCGGCGGGCCGATTCACGCATTCGTCACGGGATTCGGTACGGGCGGCACCCTGGCCGGCTGCGGCAAAGCCATCAAGCACCGGTGGCCCGGGGCCCGGATCATCGCCATGGAGCCAGCCGAGCAGGCCCTGCTCGCCGGTGAATTGCCATGCTGCCATTTCATTGAGGGGGTGGCCGACGGATTCATTCCACCGCTGCTCCGGGATGCCCCGCTCGATGGCGAGGTTAAGGTCCGCAGTGCTGACGCCATGGCCATGACCGTTCGGCTACATCGCCAGTTTGGCTTGCTGGTCGGGACCAGTTCCGGCGCGAATGTTGTCGCCGCGCTTTCGGTGGCCCGGGAACTCGGACCGCAGGCGTGCGTGGTGACCATGCTCTGCGACCGGGCGGAACGTTACTTCAGCACGCCGCTATTCAGCCGCGGGACGGAAACCATGACGATGGGCACGAAGCCGGGTTCGCCTGACTGAATTTTGCCATGAAACGCGACCCCATACGTTTAAGGTGCTATTTGCTGGGCTTCAGTTGCGGTCTGATCTTGGCAGCGGCCTCGACCAGCCGGGCCCAGTACCACTACTTCAATGTTCCCGCCGCCTCGGACTGCATCCTGCAAGAATACCGTTCACCGAATGTTCCGCCGGGAATTTACGATGCCATTCACGAGGAGACGGTGAGCAGTTCGGATGGCGGAGCGGGGTATTTTTATGGCGGCATGACGCACCAAAATCCCGCCACCCTGGTGCAGTACGTTTGTTGGCCGGCCAGCGGTGGGTTTGCGCCGTACTCGCAGCAAATACCGACCTTCGCCGGAACGAACATGGTCGGGTATGCGCAAATCGGTGAGGGCAGCAGTTGCGCGATCAAAGGCTACTGGCCGCAATTTACGACCAATCTTTGGAGCCGCTTTGTGGTTCGCTTTTGGCAACCGACCGACGGCACGCCGCATGTCGGTTATCAGGGAATGTGGATGAAAGAGCCGGTGAGCGGGAACTGGCATCACCTCGGCACGTTCAGGTATCCGTTTGCCGTGTCCGGGGTCAACGGCATGAGCGGTTGGCAGGAAAATTTCATCGGCTATGACGGCGACTACATTGTCGAACATGCGGGCGGTTACTACCACAAGAACGGGGCCTGGCAGCCAGCCAAGCAGGTGCAATTCACATCGCGGGGTCATGTCACTCTGGTCAATGGCAACACGGCCGTGCGCTCGGAAGTCGGCCCCACTTTCACCGCTGCGTATAATGTTCCCACAACCTTGATCATGTCCGGCCAGCCGGCCCAGCCCACGTTTGATCCCATCGTGCTCAGCGACACCAACGCAATTGTCCTGGGAACGCAATTGCTCGTGCAGTGGCGATTGCCGCTGTCCAGTTCCCCGCAGCTTTCCTACAAGGTCGAAGTTTTCACCAACGCCAGCCTGACCGGAACGGTAGTCGCGACAGCTTTTGAGAATGATCCCGAAGTGCGCCAGAAGCTGCTGAACCTCGGGAGTGTGGCGACGCCGTACGTCCGGCTCACGATCGCCGACATCTTTTACCAGACCAACATTTTTGACGTCACCCCCAGCAGTCCCACGCTCAGCCCGGCCACAAATGTTTCCGGCACCGTGGGCGGTCTGGCATTTCAATATTACGAAGCTAGTTCCGGCAACTGGACCGCGCTCCCAAATTTTAGTTCGCTCACGCCGATTTATCAGGGCGCATTGAGTTCCCTGGACACGACTGCCCGGCGGCGACGGGTCAATTACGGTTTCGCCTACACCGGCTACCTCACGGTGCCCGCTGACGGTCTCTATGCTTTCACCCTGCACTCCGGCGATGGCAGCAAGCTGGTGATCGACGACACCACGGTGATCAATTTCGACGGCCTGCACGACTCATCCCAATTCATGAGTGGCGGTCTTGCGCTCGCGGCCGGGCGACACTCCTTCGCCGTGCGGTTCTTCAAAGGCGCGGCCAACCCGGTCAATACGACGGCCTACACAGATGGTTTGGGGCTGACTTACGAAGGACCCGGGATCGCCAAGATGGAGGTTCCGGCCGCCGTCTTCTCGCGCGTGCCGGCGGGCAGCGAACCAACCATTGCGCTGACGACCCCGGCCAACAACGCCACGATTCCCAATGCCAATCCCGGTTTGAGCGCAACCGTTGCTGCAAATGGGGCATCCATCAACAGCGTCCGATATTACCTCACCGATTTTTATTCCTATTACGCCCGGCCCAGTCAGGGTGTGGATTACTATCTCGGTCAAAGTCTCGCTCCGCCCTATGACTTCAATGGCATGATCTGGATTGCGCCCACGAATCTGGTGCGGGCGCGGCTGGTTTACAACGGCACCAACATGATTGACTCCGCTCCGGTGCCCATCGCCACAACCAACTCTGCTTTCTGGGCGTGGGCCTGGACGCCATTGGAGATGCACAACTATCCTTCCGGGGCGGGCATCCAAAACAACACGTTAACCCTGCTCGGGGATGGGATGAACCTTTTGAGCCGTCGGGTCACCGGCGATTGCACGCTCGTAGCCCGGCTGGCGAACATCACGCCGAACGTAACCGGGCTCGAGGGCGTGGCCCCCAGCAGCGACTGGCGGGCGGGCATCATCCTGCGCGGCACCACCAACACCACCGTGGGCGAGCCGCTCGGCGATGGCGGTACGACTCGGTTCGCGGCGTTGTTCAGTTCGGTTGGTGGCGGCACCTATTTTCAGGACGACACGATGCGCGAAGGCAACGGCGACGCCAACCGCTGGTCCAGCAACCTTGGCGGGGCAAACCGGTGGTTCAAGCTCCAGCGGGTGGGCAACCAATTCACCAGTTTCATCTCGATGGATGGGGTGAGTTGGATGCAGGTGAACACCACCAATTTGTCCAACTTCGGTTCTACGATCTACGCCGGCGTCTTCCTTCACGCCCTTCAATCGTTCAATCCGAACATCCATTCGGCCAGCTTGGACAGCTTCAGCCTGACTGGCACGAACGTTCCCGGCCCGGCGAGCGTGAGCCTCAGCCCGCTCACCAACGCAATCATCGGCGGCCTGCCGGCGACCTTCACCACCTCGGTCATTGGTCCCGTTCCATCAAGCTACCAGTGGCAACTGAACGGCAACGACATTCTCGACGCCACGAATGCCAGTTACTCCATTGCCAGCGTGACCGCCAATGATGTCGGCACCTACACCGTCGTGGCCAACAGTGTGACCAGCGCCCCGGCGATATTGGTGATCAGCGCGCCGGCTGGGTCCGGCGTCTGGACCAACCTCCTGGGCGGTTCCTGGACGACCGCCAACAATTGGAACGGCGGACTCATCGCGGGCGGCATGGATGCGGCCGCGGACTTCAGCACGTTGAACCTGGCGGCCAATCGAACCATCACGCTCAATAACCCGCGCACCGTCGGCTCCCTGATTTTCGACGATTTGAATCCCGCGGTCCCGCACAACTGGACGATTGCCACCAGCACTGGAGGGCCATTGACGCTGGCTGTGAGCAGCGGCACGCCCACCATCGCCGTCAAGGCCGGCACCAACGTCATCAGCGCCGTGGTCGCCGGCACGCAGGGGTTCACCAAGACCGGCGCGGGCCATCTGACCTTGAGCGGAAACAGCACCTTCACCGGCACGGCCGTCGTTCAAGCGGGAACACTGGAAGTCCAGAACAAGTCCGGTGACACGCCCTATTCGGTCGCCCAAGGTGCGACTTTGAAAATTGGTTACAGCACGGGCGGCGGTTACGCCAACACGAGCCTGACGATCAGTGGCGATGGGGCTTCGGCTCCGACCGGGTTCTATCTCAATGGTGGGAGAAATTACAACTCCAGCGGCCAGATCGTCCTGCAAACCGCCCCGACCACCATCCGGCGTTATGGCGCCGGACTGGCGGGCATCGGAATTTTCGACATCAACGGCACCGGCCTCTGGTGTACCGCCGCAGCGTCCGGTTCCGCCATTGATCCGAACATCCAGATGATCAGTTCCGGCTACGGAATGTCAGTCCAGGTGGATGCGGGTGCGAACACGGAGTCGGGCGATCTTACCATCAATGGCCCGCTGAACGTGGGCACCTTGGGATTTTACAAACGCGGTGGGGGATCATTGGTTTTGAAGGCCACGGCCACCAGCGGCAACACGGCGCTCAACCTTCAAGGCGGCAGCGTTATCTGCGGTTCGGTCAACTGCATCGGCGCCAATGCGGCGGTGCCAATTGCGATCGCCGCCAGCCTGCGGCTCAACGGTTTCAACCAAAACATCGCTTCCCTCAACGCTGCCGCCGGCAGCACCGTGAGTTTCGGCAGTACTAACACCCTGACGGTGAACTCGGCGACACTCGCGGGGGCGCTGAAGATGGCCCTCACCAAGGGTGTCACCACCGACGCCAGCAGGTTGGTAACCGCGAATGCGCTGACCTACGCCGGTTCCCTCAGTGTAACCAATCTCGGCGCGAACGCCTTGGCGGTCGGCGACACCTTCACGCTCTTCAGCGCTCCCAGTTATGCGGGCGGCTTCACCAGCTTGTCCCTGCCGAGCTTGCCGGTCGGACTGATTTGGGACACCAGCCGTTTGGTTACGAATGGCACCCTGATCATCACCACCAACGGAACGAGGGCGTGGAATGGCGGGGGCGCGAACGGAAACTGGAACACGGCGGCAAATTGGAATGGAAATTTACCCGCCAACGGTGACTTGCTGACCTTTGCTGGCGTCCTACGGCAGAGCAGCACCAACAACCACCTCATCGCTGTGGGGCAGGCCATCTTTGACAATGGCGGCTTCGCCTTGTTTGGCAGTGCCGTGACGTTGCAGTGGGGTCTGCTCAATCAGGCGGGTAATAGCACTTGGGCAATCTCCTCAACGCTCACCGCGCCGCAGGCTTTTGCCAGCAGCACCGGCACGCTCACGGTCACCAGCCCGGTGAACAACAACAGCTTTGATCTGACATTGGAAGGTGCTGGCAGCCATGTGCTCTCGGGACTTGTTTCCGGGGCGGGTGGCTTGGTGAAGAATGGGGCCGGCACGGCAGCCCTCTCAGCCCAGAATACATACACCGGTGGCACCACCGTCAACGGCGGCAGCCTGAACCTGACCGGTGGCGGCGGCAGCCGCGGAACAATCCGCAGTGCGGCCACGATCAACTCCGGCGGCACGCTGCAATTGAGCACGGGTGACGCGACCGGATACGGCGGCGGCGCATCCGCCCTGACCTTGATCAACCTCCTGGGTGGCACGCTCAATGTGAACACCACGGCCAACCAAACGCTGGGGAGTGCCGTCATCAACCTGACTGGCGGTGCCATCACGGGCCTCGCCGGTGGCAACCTCGATTTTTTCGGCGGCGCTTCGGCCCTCAATACCCTGGCTTCCAGTACCACTGCGACGATCAGCGGAGTGCCCTTGTCGCCCCTCCGTCAAGGCAGCACCACTTTCGACGTCGCAGCCGGCACCACCGCCAGCGGGATTGACCTCGATATCACTTCGCCGCTCCGGACTTCCCCCAGTGGCGATGCCGTCGGCGCGGTGCTGACCAAAGCCGGGGCCGGCGTGCTGCGACTTTCCGGCGCCAACACCTACTCCCGCGCAACGAGCGTCAGCGGCGGAACCCTCATGGTGAAGGGTTCGCTTGGTTCGGGCCCCGTCACGGTGGCTGCCAGCGCCACCCTTTCCGGCGTAGGAACAATTGGCGGCCCCACGACCGTGCAAGCCGGTGGAACGCTCTCCCCGGGCGCTAATAGCATTGGCAGACTCACCGTCAACAACACCCTAACCTTTGATCCGGGCAGTACGAACTGCTTTGAAGTCAGCAAGACCAGCGGCCTCCGGAGCAACGACCTGGCTACCGTCAGCAGCACCTTGAATCTAGGCGGCACTTTGGTGGTTACCCACCTCGGGCCCGAGGCGCTGACCGCAGGCGACAGTTTCAGACTGTTCAACGCCGGCAGTTGGAATGGTGATTTTACCCAACTCATCCTGCCGTCACTTGCCAACGGCTTGAGCTGGAACACGAACACCCTTGCCACCAACGGCACCTTGGCGGTGATCGCGATTCTCGCGCCGCCACTGATTGTCCCGGGTGCGACCGTCGCCGGTGGCAACTTTACCTTCCAGTTCACCGGCACGCTCGGCCAGCATTACCGCGTGGAGTTTACGCCCGTGCTGCCCGCCAGCGGATCGTGGCCAATCCTGACGGATATTCTCTCGCTCGCCGCATCGCCGTTTGCGGTGATTGATCCAGCCACCAACACGCAACGGCTTTATCGCGTCAGTTTAATTCCATGAAAAACATCCTCACCCTTTCAACTTTGTGGCTCTCGATGCTGACCCTCAGTGCGGTCCCGCTTCGGATACCTGCGTTTAGCGCGTATCTCGACCCAAATCCCGAAGGCGCCGAGGTGTCGCAGCAATCCGGCATCACCGACTGGAAAGATCCAGCGCTGAAAGTCTTGTGGTTCGGTGAAATCAAAACGCCCGGCAAACTCGACGCCGCGCTCGTGGTGCGTTTGCCCAAGGGCGAGCAATCCAAACTTCGCCTGACCGTCGCCGGCCAATCGCACGAGATCATCGCCACCGGTGCGGGCCAGGATTTGGTGACGGTGAGTTTCGGTTCGTTCGACCTCCCGAAGGCAGGCTATCAACGCTTCACGCTCGAATCCCTCAACGCCGCCGGCAAGTCCGCCGGCGACTTGGACGCGCTCCTCCTCGACGGCCCGGCCACGAACGACGCGCACTTCAATCTCAAGGAACGCCGCAACGCCGCCTCCGTGCATCTGGTGTATCCCGTGCCGCGCGGAACGAACGTGCAGGCGTTCTATTGCGAAATGACCGGGGTGGAGGAACCGCTTTGGACATATTACATGGCCTGTGGCTGGCATCGGGGCTATTTCGGGATGCAGGTCAATAGCCCCACCGAGCGGCGGATTATTTTCAGCGTTTGGGACAGCGGCAACGAAGCGGTGGAGCGCAGCAAGGTCGGGGCGGCCGATCGCGTCTCGCTCGTGGCCAAGGGCGAGGGGGTTTATTCCGGGGACTTCGGCAATGAAGGCACGGGCGGCCACAGCCACTTGAAGTTTCCATGGAAGACCGGCGAGAAACAGCGCTTCCTCGTCACCGCCAAACCGGTTGACGCAACCCACACGATTTACGCCGGCTACTATTTTCGTCCGGACAAGCAGGAATGGATGCTGATCTCCAGTTGGAAAGCGCCGAAAGAGGGCGGCTGGTTGCGCGGCCTCTACAGTTTCAGCGAAAACTTCGGCGGCAGCAACGGTCACCTCGTGCGCAAAGCGCTTTACGGGAATCAATGGATTCAAACCGACACTGGCCAATGGCTGGAACTCACCACCGCCAGCTTCAGTCACGACCCAACCGGCAAGGCCGACCGGCTGGATCGTTTCATGGGCGTGGAGAACGGCCAGTTTTTCCTGAGCCACGGCGGTTTCGAGGAAGGCTTCACGAAATACGGCGAGAAGTTCCCTCGCCCCGCCATTGGCCTGCCGCCTTCGGACCTGCCGCCGAATCTGTAAATCAAAATGAAAAAGAAAACACTGAAGACCCGCATGCAGCGGCTACTCATTTTACATTTTGCATTTTTAATTTTGCATTCCGTCTCCGCCGCCGAGGTAAAACTCCCGCCACAACCCTGGCATCTGGCCGACATCTGGTGGACGTTCGAAAACCCAACCACGAATTTTGAAAGGCTGGAAGTGGATGTGACGGTAGACCGCGATGTGCCGGCGTCGTGCAACCTCTACGTCTCGCCGTGCGGCATCGCCAAGATCAATGATCTGGATTTCTACGGCGGCCTGCAGTCGAACATCAACGGCTGGGCCAACGCCACCAACCAGACGCGCGTCCATCCCGGCAAGGGCGCGATCTTCTCCCGGTGGTCGAACGACAAGCAAACGCCCGTGGGTTTGGAAAACGTGCGCGTGGCCGGTCCGGATTGCCTCGTCGAGAGCGCCGGCTACGAAGGCGAGTTCGCCAGCGTGCGTCGGCCGTTCCCGTGGACGAAGGGCACTTATACTTACCAGATTGTCAAAGCGCAGACGGAAATTGCCAACGGCCAAACAAATACCTGGTTCACCTGTTGTGTGAAGGATCCTGCCGGCGCGGTTCATGAAATCGGCAGTCTGCGGTTCGAAGGCGCAACCTTCACATTCTGGGCCAGGCACGCCGCGTTCGTGGAGGTTTATTCAACGGAGAAAATTCCGATCAGCGACATCCCGCAAGTCAAAGTGACGTTCGGCTACCCGCGCATCAACGGGCAGCTACCAAAGCTGAATTCGGCCCGGGTCGTTCATCCCGCCGCCGGGGAACAATCCGGGGCGCCGGACGCGGCAACGACCGTTGCCGATGGCACAAACGTCGTGGTGACGCTGGGGTCAATTTTCCAGCGCGATGCGAAGGACCGGAAACATGCGCTTGATTTGAGGATGCCGGCCAACTGGCCGTAATGATTGATTCCTCTGCAATTTCAACATACTGATGAACCGATATGAAAACGCTCCTTCCACTTGTTACCCTCAGCCTCGCCTGGTCTTTGCTAACCACAAATGCGGCTGAACCGTCCCCAGTGTCCGCCCCCAAACCCTTTGGCCCGTTGCCCAGCGAGCGACAACTGCGCTGGCATGAAATGGAATTCTACGGCTTCCTGCATTTCACGGTGAACACTTTCACCGACAAGGAATGGGGCTATGGCGACGAGAGTGAAGCCGTGTTCAACCCGACGGATTTCAACGCCAACCAAATCGTCAAAGTGGCCAAGGCGGCCGGAATGAAAGGCCTGATCCTGACCGCCAAGCATCACGACGGTTTTTGCCTCTGGCCGAGTCAATTCACCGAGCACTCGGTCAAGAACAGTCCGTGGCGCAACGGAAAAGGCGATGTGGTCAAGGAGATCTCGCAAGCCTGCCGCCGCCACGGTCTGCGGTTCGGCGTTTACCTCTCCCCGTGGGATCGCAACCACGCGAACTACTCCCGCCCGGAATACCTCACTTACTATCGCAACCAGCTTCGCGAGTTGCTCACCAACTACGGCGACATTTTCACGGTGTGGTTCGATGGCGCCAACGGTGGCGACGGTTTCTACGGCGGGGCGAAGGAGAAACGCAACATTGATAACACCACCTATTACGATTGGGCCAACACCCGCACAATTGTCCGAGAGCTCATGCCCATGGCCGTGATGTTCAGCGATGCCGGGCCGGACATGCGCTGGGTCGGCAACGAGCGCGGCATCGCCGGCGATCCGTGTTGGGCGACCCTCAATACCGCCAACCGTTATCCCGGCGGCACCAGCGATGGCCTCAACTCCGGTGAGCGACCCGGCACCGATTGGATTCCCGCCGAGTGCGATGTCTCCATCCGGCCCGGCTGGTTTTACCACGCCAAGGAAGACACCCGCGTCAAGACCCCGGCGCAGTTACTCGACATTTATTACCAGTCGGTCGGGCGCGGCGCGGACCTCAACCTGAACCTCCCGCCGGATCGGCGCGGGCAGATTCACGAAAACGACATCGCTTCGCTGCGGGAATTTCGTCGCATTCTGGACGCCACCTTTGCGAAGGACCTTGCCCGTGGCGCGAAACTCACCGCCAGCAACACGCGCGGCGGGGCAAAGCAATTCGCCCCGAAAAACTTGCTCGATCACAAGCGCGCCACCTATTGGTCAACCGAAGACACCATCACCACGCCCGAACTCGTGCTCGATCTTGGCAAGCCCACGACCTTCAACGTCGTCAGCCTTCGGGAATATCTGCCGCTCGGGCAGCGCATTGATGCCTTTGCGTTGGATCGCTGGCAGGACGGAAAATGGACCGAGTTCACCAAAGGCACCAGCATCGGCAACCGTCGGCTGCTGCGTTTCGATTCCCTCACCACCGACAAGGTCCGGTTGCGCATCACCCAG
>JADLHS010000244.1 GCA_020848635.1 Limisphaerales bacterium | reverse complement strand
AGAATTCTTAAGAGCTTTCCCCGCTGAAGAAGTTGAGCGATTTGACGGGCCTCCGACTACGGAGAGCCTCAAACGGATCAACTTGATCACCATTCAGTCTCTGGCCCGAAATCTTGAAGCCTTCGATGGAAGGCGGGTTGATTATCTTATCATCGATGAATTTCATCACGCCGCCGCAGCAAGCTATCGTCGAACACTAGACACGCTTTCTCCAGAATTCCTTCTTGGTTTAACCGCGACACCGTTTCGTGGAGATCGCCAAGATGTTCTCGCGCTTTGCAACGACAACGTAATCGTGTGCTACGAGTTGAGGCAGGGCATCGAGTTCGGCGTGCTTTGTCCATACCACTACTTCGGCTGTTTCGATGATATTGATTATCTCAGTATCCAGCACAATGGCCAACGGTATGACATCACCGACTTGGAAAGGCATCTAATAATCCCGGAGCGCGACGCAGCGATTATTTCCAAATGGAGAGAGAAAGCAGAAGGAAAACCAACTTTGGCGTTTTGTTGTTCGCACCTTCATGCGCAAAGGGTCGCCGCAAGTTTCCAGGCTCAGGGAATTCCTGCCGATATTTATCTGTCTTCAACAAGCCAAGATGAAAGAGCCGCTTTGCGCGAACGACTGAGGCTCGGTTCAGTGAAGGTGCTTTGCGTTGTTGATGTCCTCAATGAAGGTGTTGATTTGCCCTTTATTGAGTGCTTGTTGTTTCTACGCCCCACGGAATCCAAGCTCGTTTTTTTTCAGCAACTCGGTCGTGGATTGCGACGCTTCGTCGGCAAGGAACAATGCGTCGTGATTGATTTCATTGGCAATTTCAAGAATGCCTACAGAGCGGTCGAGAATCTTGGGCTTGAGCCGTATGAAAATGGGGACATGTCGTCAGCGCCCGCTGGGAGCAGGAACGTAAAAGAGATTCTCAATCTTCCTGTGGGATGCACGGTCGAGTTTGACGAGCGTGTCATCGATGTTTTCGGGTCTCAAACGATGAATCCGGCGTTTGCAACGCGCCACAACATTTCTCGTATCCTGATTCACGAATACCGGAAAATTGAGCGGCGCTTAGGTCGCCCTCCAACCAAGGTGGAAATTGATCGAAGCACCGTGCTGGATAGCTCCTACCATATTCTTGTCTTTGGAAGTTGGGCCGAGTTCTTGCGCAAATTGCACGGCTAGATTTGGCAGATTTGCGTTGATCTGGTTCGAGAGTGCGAACGAGCAACGGTTCGTGATATACTGAAGCCGTGGAACTAAACGAACAATCTGCCACACCGACACTCGCCCACAAGCTGGGCGATGTTCCGCACGTTTCTGGGTTGTTGCGCCGCATCGCGCAACTCGGTGGCGCGGGCGAACGCGTTGCCGAATGGTTGCTCAAAGTTGCCATCGCGCGCGGGGCGAATCACTGTCGGCGGGACTTTGATCCGACCTTGCCGGCGGATTTGCCCGCCATCAGCGACGAAGGAAACCGGCGCAGAGCTGCGCCTTAACCACATCTGTTGAATGAAACGCCAAAAAACACCTCGATACCCGCTCGCCACGCTGATGGCTTACGGGCCGGACAACACCCGTGCCACCAAGCTGGTGGTGGCCATCTTCAAAACCCCCGCCAGCCGGACGGCGGATGAATTGCATCGTTGGTACATCACCGAAGGCGACGTCCGCCACGATCCCGGGATCGCGGCGGAAGTGGCCGCGTTCGCCAAACAGCAGGAGGTGAAGGAAACCACCGCTGTCGACCGCATCGTGGGATGCGCTCACGAGGAGGGCATTGAGTATCCGATGGGGCGGACCTGTCCGCATTGCCCGTTTTGGGCGAACATTGATCGCTTCACGCATGAACCGATCAAGCCGCCGGCGCCCACGCAGTCGCCGGAACAAATTCTCGCGGAACTTTCCGTGGTGCGCGACACACAGCCGCTCGAAGCGTTGCAAAGCGCCGACGCGCATCGCGAGGCGTTGACCGCGCCGCTGCTGGAAGCCATGGAACGCGGCATCGCCAATCCCGCTGACCTGCCCGAGGGCGAAGCGATGTTGTTCAGCTATGCGACTTATCTGCTGGCCAAGTGGCGCGAAACGCGGGCCTATCCCTCGTTCATTCGTTGGCTGTCGTTGCCCGGCGAAGGCGCGCACGACATCGGCGGCGACACGGTCGAGCAAGACGGCAAACGCTTTCTCGCGTCAGTCTGCGACGGCAATCTCGAACCGATCAAGCAACTCGTGCTGAATCGTGAGGCGAACGATTACTGCCGGGGCCAGGCGCTGGAGGCGCTGGCGCTGTTGGCGATTTGGGGCGAAGTGTCGCGACCGCCGATTGAAGAATACTTCCTCTGGCTGGCGCGCGAGGGATTGAGTCGCGAGCCAAATCACGTGTGGATCAGCCTGTGCAGTGCGTGCCTCGATCTGGAAGCGGTGGGCGTTTTTCCAGAATTGCGCCGGGCGTACGACGACGGATTGATCGAAGAAGATTGTATCTCGCGGGAAGAAGTGGATGAAGTGGAGGCCGGGCCGCGCGGCAAGTGGATCGAGCGCCAGCGCGAGTGGCGTCCGCCCATCGCGGATGTGGCCGAGGCAACCGCGTGGTGGGTTTGTTTCAAGCGCGAACCGGGCAGCAAAGCCAGCCAGCTCGCCGAATATGCGCGCCACATTGCCGAATCCGATCCGGATTTCGACGGACCCGCCACACCTTACATCGCGCCGACGAAAACCGGTCGCAATGATCCGTGCCCCTGCGGCAGCGGGAAGAAATTCAAGAAGTGTTGCGGCGGGTGAAGCATAATCCCCCGGCACCTTTCGAGCGATGCAACAACTCATGGATTGCAGCACCATGATTGTTCCGCCAATCTCCCGGCATGTTAGCGATTGCCGCGAACCCGAAGTCGAAGCAAATCCAACCTGCCGCCAAGGCCGCGCGCAAAAAGACCCGTCCGCCGACCGCCGCATCCGAACCGGAAATCTCCCTGCCGCCCGCGCACGATTGGCGCACCACGGACGAGGACGAGATCAACCGCCGCCGGTTGCGGGCGCGCGAAGGTGCGTTCGTGATCCGCAATAGCGACGCGCAGTTTCCGGTGTTCTCCAACTTCTCCGTCGGCTCGGGCAGCGGGCTGACTTACGCGGTCGAGATTCGCGACGTGGCGGGGCGGCAGTTCGCCTGCGCGTGCCAGGATTTCCGCAAGAACGGCCTCGGCACTTGCAAGCATGTCGAAGCGGTGCTGTTGCAACTGGAGGCGCTGTTTAAACGACTGTTCGCGCAGGCGACCAAGGATGGCTCGCCGCGCGTGGATGTCGTGCCGGATGACACGGCGGACGCGCTGCTCGTCGAGCGCGGGCTGGATCGTCTGCCGAAAGCCGTGCGCGACTGGTTCGCCGCAGATGGCCGCCTGACCGGCGCTTCGGCGGAGGAGGCGCTGGCGGCGCTGGAGAATTTGCGCGCTGCTGATCTGCCGGAGTTGCGTCTCTCGCAGGAAATTGTCCCGTGGCTCGAAGCCCGCCGCCATCGCGCCGAGCGCAAGGAACTGCGTCGCGAATACGAGTTGAAGGTTCACAGCGGCGAATGGCCGGCGCACGAGACGCGCGTGCCGTTGTTCCCGTATCAGCGCGAGGGCATGTTGCACCTGGCCTTCACCGAACGCGCGTTGCTGGCCGACGAAATGGGCCTCGGCAAAACCATCCAGGCCATCGCCGCGTGCGCGTTGCTCAAGCGATTGGACCGGGCGCAGCGTGTGCTCGTCGTCACGCCCGCGTCGCTCAAGGGCGAGTGGGAGGAGCAAATCCGGCAGTTCACCGACCTGCCGGCGCGGCTCGTCTTCGGCGGACTGGCCGCGCGGCGCGAAGCTTACGAAGCGGGCACGTTCTTTACCGTGGTGAATTACGAGCAGATGATCCGCGACGCGCTGGAGGT
>JADLHS010000243.1 GCA_020848635.1 Limisphaerales bacterium | reverse complement strand
GCATGGTCTTGTCACGCGGCGTGAGTTCGGTGTTGGCGGGAATCCAGCCCAGTGCTTTCTGGCGGGCGAAGGTTTCTTCCCGAAGTTTGTCCCAGCCCTGATCGAACTTGCCCGTGTATTTATCGGCCCATGGCGCGGTGACGTGGTGCGGCCCGTGAACGCCGCCCGGCGCCCAATACATTAAGAACGGTTTGTCCGGCGCGAACGCGCGATGCTTCTTCAGCCAAGTGATCCCCTGCTCCGCCATGTCCTCGGTGAGATGATAGCGAGGGTCGTGCGGCGGCTCGATGGCGGTGGTGTTCTCCACCAGGCGCGGCTCCCACTGCGAGGTTTCACCGGCGAGGAACCCGTAGAAATATTCAAACCCATAGCCCGTCGGCCAATAAGTGAACGGCCCCATCGCCGTCGTCTGATCGGCCGGCGTGTTGTGCCACTTGCCGAAGGCCGACGTCTTGTAGCCGTAATTCTTCAAGACCTCGGGAATCGTCGCGGCAGTCATGGGCATGACGCCGGTGTAGCCGTCCCAATCCACCGCGCGCTCGGCGATGGTGCCGCTGCCGACGCGCTGATGATTGCGCCCCGTGAGCAGCGACGCGCGTGTGGGCGAACAGATCGAGGTGGTGTGAAAACGATTGTAGCTGATCCCTTGGTCGCGAAGTTTCGACAACGTCGGCGTGTGCGCAAAACCACCGAAGGTGTCCGGCACGCCGAAGCCAGCGTCATCAATCAGCACGATGAGAATGTTTGGGGCATCCTTGGGCAAACGATCCGGCTCGACGCGGCGCTGGTGGACGGATTCCTGCAAGGTCGGCCCGGCCTGGCTGGCGGAAGGCGTCGGTAGGAACGGCAGGACGGAGCCGTCGTTGGGCGCGGCGGCAATGGCTGAGGTGGTAAAGCCGCACAGGGCGGCGAACAGTGCGAGTTTAATTTTCATTTGCACCTCAGACGGGGGCCATGTTTTGGGCTTGATCGGATTGCAACTTTCATCCCTTTCTACATTTTCGCGTCTGGAGTCTTTCGACTGTTGACCCATCCCAAGGCAAGCAGGATCGTCAACCCGCCGTGGCCCGCGACAGCGGGCCACAATAGTGTACCCGCAAACGCGCCGCCAAAGCCGACGTACGCGAGATACAATGTGGCGAGCGCGCTGTAGGTCAGCATGCCGCAAAGCGCCGTGCGGTCGGGCCAGCACGCAACTCCCAATGCGACCAGGGCGATGCCGAGCACGCGCGCTACCGGAATGGCGACGCCCGTCAGCTCCTCGCCAAACAACAACCGCCCCACGAGCGACGGGACCATCAGCAACGCCAACCCAGTCGCGGCTTCACTGAGCGCCGCGAGAGGAAGCACCTTTTTCATCGGGTCTGTTTCCGGTTCTTTTGCGCTCACGATCTGGTTCGCAATGGCTGGAGGCGGCTAGCGCTTCGATGTGTCAATCGGATCCGGTTCCGGTGCTACCACAGGCGCTAGCTCTGCCGGGGTCGCCAGTGCGGTCTCGGGCGGCGGTACAAGCCTGAAGGTTAGTTTGTCGAGCTTGCCGGTGAATTTGAACGGAACTTCGTAGCGATATTCCAGCATCGCGACGCCGGAGCGCGTGTCGCTGCCGATGTCGAAGCTCTCGTCCTCGGGGAAGGTAATCGGGGTGCCGTGTTCCATGGAATTCCTGGCCACTTCCTTGCCATCCACGGAGAGCACGCCCTTGCCGCTCTTGCCCAAGCCGGGTTCATCGGGCTTGTAATCGAAGACAATGGTATGCGTGCCGGCCCTCAGCGCGGGACCGGCCCAGATCGTGCGTTTGAGGTTGAGCAGGTTGTGGAGGAAAACCGGTTTGCCCCGCCCAACGTTCACCACGCGAGTGGCAAACACCGCGACCACCAAGAGTGCGACGGAAAGGACGACGAGTTTGCTGATTCCCATTCTGAAGCCTGACCACTTCTTGCTCCGCCCGCGCCAGACCAGCAACAATCCGAACACTAGGAATCCCAATCCCAGATTCCGGAAGAAGCCCGCCTTGGACCACCAGTTGAAGGCGGGACTCAGAAACAAGCCGTAGCCGCCGAAACGTCCACCCTCGGTGACGATCATGCCTTCCGCGCCGCCCTCGGGAATCGTGACCTCGGCGGTGATAGTGAAGGCCTTGTTCAGGATGTTCGGCGCGCCGCTTTTGGGCATGCCGGTCAGGGTTCCCGTGTAGGTGAATTCCGTTCGTCCGGCCGCGAGGCTCGGCTTGGGCGCATTCCAGCGCGCCAGCGTGGAGTTGTCCATCGGCAGCACGTTATTTTTCGCCGCCTCGGTGTAGAACAGGGCCTGCATCTCCTTGAGTTTGTCCGGCATTTTGGCCGCCAGGTCAGTGGATTGGGTGGGATCCTCCGCGACATTGTAGAGTTCCCATTGATACCCGGTGATAACGTCGGGCGCGGGCTTCGAGCTGAGTTCCCACGGGAGCGTCGCCGGGGTCGTGCAGGCCACCCATCCTTCGTGATAGATGGCGCGATTGCCGAGCATCTCAAAGTACTGCGTCGTGCGCTTGGAGGGGACGCTGGCGCCGGGCTGGTCCCAGGTGTAGGCCATGCTCACGCCGTCCATGGGGCGCTGCGGAACGCCGTTGATCGTTTCCGGCTGCGGGATGCCGGCCGCTTCGAGGATGGTCGGAGCGATGTCAATGATATGGTGGAACTGGGTGCGGACGCCGCCCACGTCCTTGATATGGCCGGGCCACGACATGGCCACGCCTTGCGCCGTCCCGCCGAAATGCGACGCGACCTGCTTCACCCACTTGAACGGTGTGCTCATGGCCCACGCCCAGGGCGCGGCAAAGTGCGGGAAAGTTTTGTCCGAGCCCCAGAACGGGTACCAGAGATACTGGGCTTTCACCGGCACGGGAACGCCATTGAAGGTGGTGAATTCGTTCGGCGTGCCGTTGAGCATCCCTTCGGCGCTCGCCCCGTTGTCGCCGCTGATGTAGATGATCAGCGTGTTGTCGAGCTGGCCCATATCTTCGACGGCTTGGATGACGCGACCAATCTCGTGGTCGGTGTAAGCGAGGTAAGCGGCATACACGTCCATCTGCCGGATGAAGAGCTTCTTTTCCACCGCGCTGAGCGAGTCCCACTTCGGCAGGGTATCCGGCCATTCGGTCAATCGGGCGTTCGCCGGCATGATGCCCAGCCGCTTCTGATTGGCGAAAATGGTTTCGCGGACCTGGTTCCAGCCGCCATCGAAGAGCTTCAGGTCGCTGATTATCTTGATCCACTCCTCGGTCGGATGATGCGGCGAATGGGTGCCACCGGGGACGTAATAAACCAGGAACGGCTTGTCGGGCGCGACCGACTTGATGTCCCGCATGTATTGGATGGCTTCGTTGGCCATCTCCGTGGTCAAATTCCAGGTGCCCGGCGGCTTGCCCTCGAAGGGATAGATGGGCGTCGTATTGCGGAACAGGTTCGGCTGCCATTGGCTGGCATCGCCGCCGACAAACCCGTAGAAATACTCGAAGCCCATGCCCACCGGCCACTGGTCGAACGGCCCGGCGGCAGTCGCCTGATAGGAGGGCGTGTTGTGCTCCTTGCCGAACCACGAAGTCGCGTAACCGTTCTCCTTCAGAATGGTGCCAATGGTGCCGTTGGCTTTCACGATGATCGAGTCGTAGCCCGGATATCCCGTGGTAATCTCCCCCACGACGCCAAAGCCCGCGACGTGGTGATTCCGACCCGTGATCAAAGCCGCGCGCGTCGGCGAGCAAAGCGACGTGGAGTGGAAATTGGAGTAACGCAGCCCGCTTTTCGCGACGCGATCCAGCGCCGGAGTCGGAACGACGCCGCCGAACGTGCCCGGCGCGCCGAAGCCGCAATCATCGGTCATGATGAGCAGCACGTTGGGTGCGCCCTTGGGCGGCACGACGCGTGGCGCCCACCACGGGGTTGATTCGGAGGCCTTGGTTTTGATCACGCCACCGAATTTCGGGTCCGGGAGCGGGAGTTGTTTGCCGCCCGTGGTGGTGGTGGCATGGGGCGAGCCCAACTCGCCGGTGACTTGTTGGGCTTGAGTTCCTGCAGTAAAGGCTAAAACGACCGCCACGACCGAGCATCGGAGGAACATCGCATTCATTTTCATGGGATTGGTCGCTTGTTGCCTTACTTTCTGGTTTGACTAGGTTTGACTAGGTTTGACTGGGTCGGACTTGGCGATCCGTCGGCTACACGTTGAATTCGGTTTGCTGGCCATGTTTCTGTTTCGATTCGGGGGCTTTCTTGAACGTGTCATCCACGCTCGCGGCGCTGGTCGGCCGCTCGATCCCCTTGCCTTCCAACAACTCCTTCACCGTGCGGAGTTGGAGGCGGGGGAACTTCTGCCGGTTGGTCTTGTGCTCGTAGAACCCGGCGCTGGCGGCTTCCGTCTCCATCGGGCCGGTGGCGGGCTGGAGGGAAATCAAGACGCCGATGGCGGCCTTTTCCCGGTCCAGCACGCCGCGCAAATCCCGCACGTCCTTCACGCCAGGCTTGCCGCCCTTGACCTGGAGGATGATCTGCTCGGGCTTGGCGGCTTTGGGGTCGTCGCGGAAGAGAATCTTGCCGTCAACGCCGTGGTCCGCGCCTTTCTTCTGCTCGACGGGTCGCGCGCCGACGAGGCCCAGCGCCCACCATTGGAATTGATATTTGTCTTCCTCGGCCAGCGTGGCGGCTTCGTTGGGCGTGGTCGGCTCGCCGATGATGCGGACGACTGATTCAGTCGGGCGCGTCACTCCGTGCGCGCCGGTGGAGTCGGGTGGGGCGAGGCTACTGACGAGCCGGCTCGCGGGGACGCTCGCCCCACCAGCAGCGGGCAGGGGACTGCCCGCCCTACCTTGCGCCGACGTGCCGCTCACGAATTTCAGCCGGCGGCCGTAGGTGTCTTGCAGGCGGTTCTTGATGAGGGAAATAGCCAGTTGCGTCACGTCAATGCCGATCCAGTCGCGGCCGAGTTTCTCGGCGGCGTCAATCGTCGTGCCGCAACCGCAGAATGGGTCGAGCACCACGTCGCCGGGATTGCTGCTGGCTTGGATGATTCGCTCCAGCAACGCCAACGGCTTTTGCGTCGGATAGCCGAGGCGCTCTCTGGCTTGCGAGTTAATTGGTGAAATGTCCGTCCAGTTCGTGCCCATCAAAGTGCCGGACATTTCGTTCAAATAGCGCTTCAGTCGTGGCCGCTTCTCCTTGTCCTCTGGATACCAAATGCGCCCTTCGGTGTCCAACTTAGCCATTGTGTCCTTGGAATATCGCCATCCTTTGTCCGGCCCTTTGTGGCCCTTCCATTCATACATCATGTTGGGACGAGGATTGGGACTGGTCATGTTGTCGAGCGTGTATGCACCACGCCCATCGTTGTCATCAAAACGGTATTTGTCGGCGACATATTCCTCACCGTGTTCGGCGTACAGTGGGTTCCATGTGAAGTCGTCGGTCTTGCTGTAAAACAGAATCGTATCGTTGTTTGCCGACCAGCGCTTTGAGTCGCTGTGCGTCGTAGTCCGTTTCCAAATGATTTCCGACCGATAGTTGTTTTGGCCCATTACGGCATCAAGCAGCAGCTTGAGGTAATGCGAGGCGGTCGGGTCGCAGTGGAGGTAGAGCGAGCCGGTGGGTTTGAGCACGCGGCGCAGTTCGACGAGGCGCGCGGACATCATGGTGAGGTAGGCCATCATGTCGTTGCCGCCGAGAAAGGTGTAGAAGGCCTGCATCACGTCGGAGACCTTGCCGGGCTGCTCGGTGACGGCGTCGTAGGCTTTCTTGGTCTCGATGTCCCAATGCCAGGTGTCTTCGAAAGCGTGAATCTGGCTGGCGGCGTCCGTGCCGTCCTTCTCGTGGAAAAAGGCGTTGTAGTTCTGCGCGGAGTTGAACGGGGGATCGAGATAGACGAGGTCCACGGTCTCGTCCTTGAGATAACGGCGGAGGATGTCGAGATTGTCGCCGTAGTAGAGCGTGCCCATGCCGGGAGGGTACGAGCCGGGCGGCGGGCGGCAAAGCGAAAAGGCGGGCGGCCCCCGATTGGAACGGAGGCCGCCCGGTGGATTGACTCAGT
>JADLHS010000242.1 GCA_020848635.1 Limisphaerales bacterium | reverse complement strand
TTGTGACTCAATACGTCCGGCTCAAGGACGATCGGGCCCAAACCGTCACCCGTAGCGCGCGTTACAGCGTCGCCAGCGGCGTCGTGAATCGGGTCGCCGAGGTGCTGAAAACGCCACTCACCCTGGACTGCACGAACTTCCACCGGCATTACGAGACACGCCGGGCCCTGCCCTATACGGTGGTCAGCAACATTTCCGCCCTGCATCTCGCCCGGTTCGCAGAACAGACCTTCAACTCGCGCGGGTTGGATTTGGAGGTGCAGTCCACCCGAGTGTATCCCTTCGGCACGACGGCGGCACACGTCCTTGGCTACTTGCGCAAAGACGACAGCTCAGCCGAGGGCGAGGAGGCTTTTTTCTGGTACCGCATGCCGGACTACCGCGGATTGGTGGGCATTGAAGGCGGCTTCGACCAGCAACTGCGCGGGCGCGCGGGCGCGAAATCGGTTCAAGTGAACAACCTGGGCTATCGCCAGACCGAAAACATCTGGAGCGCGGTCGAACCAGGTCGAAACGTTGTGCTCACGCTCGACCTGAAGCTCCAGCAGGCAGCCGAAGCGTCGGTTCGCAAATTTCTCGGTGCCGATGCCCATGCCGCCGTTGTCGTCATGGACATCGAGGCTGGCGATCTCCTCGCGCTCACTTCCTCCCCCAGTTCAGATCCGAATAATTTCATCCGGGGTTTCACCAAGCCGGAGCTGGCCCGTTGGCACGACGAGGAACTGGGGGTGCAAAAAAACCGCTCCACGGCGGAGCAATATCAGGCCGGCTCGATTTTCAAACCGATGGTCGCCCTGGCGGCGCTGGAAAATGGTTTGGACCAAACCCGCCTCTTTCGAGTGCAACCCAACCCGTTGAATTCGAACAAGGGCGCCATTTACATTGGCCGGCGAATGATCGGCGATACAGCGCCGCCGGGTGACTACGACCTGCGCCGGGCAATTGTGCGCTCCAGCAATTCCTACTTCATTCAGGTGGGCTTGCTGGACAATGTTTTTGAGCGCGTCCTGGAACTCGGACGTCACCTCCATCTCGGCGAGCGCATTGATGCCGACTCGCTGCCGCTAAACCAGGTGGCGGGCGGACATTTCCCGAGCGCGACCGCCACGCGCAACTGGCAGGCGGGCGAAAAAGCCAACATTTGCATTGGTCAGGGTGGGATGGACGTGACGCCCTTGCAGATGGCCGTGATGACCTCTGCGCTGGCGAATGGCGGAAAAGTGTTATGGCCGCGCCTCGTTGACCGCCTGGAATCCCCGGACCCGATGAGCCTCGAAGCGCCAACCGTTTTCCCAAAAGGCCGCATCCGCGACGATCTGGGCGTGAGCCAGCGAAGCTTGAGAATCGTCCGTGAGGCCATGCTGGCGGAGACCGAAGACATGACGGAAGGCACGGGCCGGCATGTGCGGGTGGAGGGTCTGCGCATCTGCGGCAAGACCGGCACCGCCGAACGAAAAGAACAAGGCCTCAAAGAAAACACGACCTGGTTCATCTCTTTTGCGCCCTATGAAAAACCACGCTTCGCCGTCGTCGTCATGGTGGAGAACGGCGCTTCCGGCGGTTCGACCTGCGCTCCCGTTGCGCGCGACGTTTATCTCGCCCTGCAAAACCTCGACAAACCGGGCACCCCGAACCCGTTGACCGCCGCGACTCGATGAACCCCATTGCCCTCAACGAAAGCGCGCCCCGGCTCGACCGGCTGCAGATTGCCGCCATCGTCGGACTGATGCTCGTCGGGGTCGCGTTCGTTTTCAGCGCGACCATGGTCAACGAGAGCGCCGCCAGTCTCCCGTTCCTCAAACAGCTCTGGTTTCGCCAGCTTGTCTGGTATGGCCTCGGGACGGCCGCGGCCGCCGCGTTGTGCCTCGTGGATTACCACACCCTGGCCCGCTGGTCCTTCGTCGCCTACTGGGGAACACTTTTCCTGCTGGCCCTGGTTCCGATTTTTGGAACGATGCGCGGCGGCGCCCGGCGATGGTTTGATCTCGGCTTCTTCAGCCTGCAACCCTCCGAGTTTGCGAAGCTCGCCTTCATTCTGGCGCTGGCCCATTTTCTAAGCCGGCCAGTGGACGAATTGCGCGCGCCGATGAATTTCTGGAAGGCGATGGGACTGCTGCTGCTGCCCTTTGTCCTGATCTTGAAGGAGCCGGACCTCGGCTCGGCGCTCGTCTTCATTCCGTCCGGTTTTGCCATGATGCTCGTGGCCGGCGTGCCCCGGCGTTACCTCCTGCGGCTGATTGGGATCGTCGGGGTGATGGCGGCCTTGATTTTGGTGGACGTGCTGTTTGCCCCGCCCAGCTGGCAGATCAAACTGGAGGAATATCAAAAGCAACGCCTGCTCGTTTACTTCGGCCAGGATTTTGCCCCGCGGAACGCCACCCCCAAACAGAAGGCCGAAGCCCGCCGCCTGCAGCAGGAGAAATCCTACCAGGCCAAGCAGGCTTTGATCTCCGTCGGCTCCGGGGGTTTCACCGGCAAAGGCTGGCGCGAAGGCGATCAGACCGCCGGGGGCTTTCTGCCGCCCGGAGCGGCGCACACGGATTTTATTTTCTCCGTCATTGCCGAGGAGAAAGGTTTTGTCGGAAGCGTGACAGTGCTCACGCTGTACTCGGTGCTCCTCTTCACCGGATTGAGGATCGCCGGCCAGGCACGCGATCGCCTGGGCAAAGTGCTGGCCGCGGGAGTAGTGACCCTCCTGTTCAGCCACATATTCATCAACATCGGAATGAACATCCGATTGATGCCCGTGACGGGTATTCCACTGCCGCTGTTGTCGTATGGCGGGTCTTCAGTGCTCGGCTCGTTGATCGCGATGGGCTTGCTCCAAAACGTTCACATCTATCGAAGAGGATATTAATTATGAGTGACAGAAATTCCGGCCGCCGTCGCCGCGGCATGCGATTCCGCCCCAGTGGCGGCTTGGGCCAGGGCCCGCAAAAGAATGACCGCGAAGCCACGCAGGCCCGCGCCGAGGTGGTAGCGGAAACCGCCGGGGGCCAGGACCGGCTGTTTGAGAAACGCCATCAGGGCGAGATCGAACGCGCGGAAAACGTCGCAGCGGGTTTGCCGCCCGAGGGCGCCCCCGCTCCGGCCCACACGCATGAACATGGCAAGGGCGAATATCGCGAGCCGCATCTGAATACCCCCGCCAAGGTCGAGGAGGAAAAACCCTTCGAACCAGTCAAGATCAAGGAACAGCCCAAAGGCCTGGTCGAAACCATCAAGGTCGCGGCTTCCAACCTCGTCAAAAAGGTTCAACGGTTGATCCGGCCCCAGAAGCGAATCCACAAGGAAGTCATCATCAACGCCGAGACGCTCGAAACGCGCGTGGCGGTGTCCGAAGACGGCAAACTCGAGGAGTTCAACATCGAACGCACCACCGAGGAACGACTCGTCGGCAGCATCTTCAAGGGGAAGGTGCGCAACCTCGAAGACGGATTGAAAGCCGCGTTCGTGGACATTGGTTTCGAGAAGAACGCCTTCCTCCACTATTGGGACATTGTGCCGAACCAATTCGACAGCGGCGTGGAGATCGTCGAGCGTCCGACCAAGAAGCGCGACCGGCCGCGCATCACGCAGAAGGACATCCCGCGCCTTTATTCCCCCGGCTCGGAGATTATTGTGCAGGTGACCAAAGGCCCCATCGGCACCAAAGGCCCCCGCATCACAACCAACCTCGTCTTGCCCGGTCGCTATCTGGTGCTGCTGCCCAACTCCGATCAAAGCGGCATCTCGCGCAAAATCGAGAACCAGCCCGAACGCCAGCGATTGAAGAAGATCCTGCGCGAACTGGCCATCCCAGACGGCATGGGCGTCATCATGCGCACGGCGGGCGAAGGCCAGCAGAAACGATACTTTGTGCGCGACCTGGCGTTGCTCCTCGAGGAATGGCAAACCATTCAAGCGAACATCAAGAATCGACCGCCCGCCACCTGCGTGTTCCAGGAGCCCGACCTGATCGAACGCACGGTGCGCGATTTCCTGACCGAGGACGTCGAACGCATCATCATTGACAACGCCAAGGCCTGCGACCGCATGAAAGCGATGATCTCGAAAATCTCCCGGCGCTCCGCCAGCAAGGTGATTTTGTACGCCGACGCCCAGCCGGTGTTTGATCGGTTCAACATCAGCAAACAACTGGAAAACGCGTTCTCCCGCCAGGTCCACCTCAAGGGGGGTGGTTACATCGTCATTGATGAAACCGAGGCGCTCGTGGCGATTGACGTGAACACCGGTCGCCACAAGGGCGGCAAGGATCAGGAAACCACCATCCTCAAGGTGAACATCGAATCCGCGGACGAAATCTGCCGCCAACTGCGGCTGCGCAACATGGGCGGCTTGATCGTGCTGGACTTCATTGACATGAAATCCCGCCGTGATCAGCAAGCGGTCTATCAACGCGTCAAAGAGGGCCTGCGCCGCGACAAGGCCAAAACCCACATACTGCCGATTTCGCAACTAGGTCTGATGGAAATGACCCGCCAGCGCCACAGCGAAAGCGTGCGGTCGGCGGTGTACGACGATTGCCCGTATTGCAAAGGCAAGGGCAAGGTTAAGAGCACCGAAACGATGAGCGTGGAAATCCAGCGCAAGTTGCAGGAAATTCTAAAGAAGCGTACGCGCGACGAATCCGACTTCCAGTTGCGGATCGTCGTCAATCCGACCGTTCTCGAACGCCTGCGCAGCGAGGACGAGAAGCACCTCATCGAGATGGAAAAGCGTTATTTCGGCAAGCTCTCTTTCCGCGCCGACCCCGGCATGCATGCCGAACAGTTCAAAATCCAGAACGTCGTCACCAACGAAGAGCTGGCGAGTGTCGGCTCCTGATCCGATCGGTAAAACGGCGAAACGCCCCACGCTTTGGCGTGGGGCGTTTCTTCTATCTGATTGAAAATTCCGCACCCCAACCTCTAACATTCACCCGTGCTGGTTCTCGCTTACAGCTTCATTGCCTTGGGAGCTTACCTGTTGGGTTCAATCCCAACGGGCTTTCTCGTCGCGCGCATGCGCGGAGTGGACATCCGCACGGTCGGCAGCAAGAACATGGGGGCGACCAATGTCTTCCGTGTGCTCGGTAAAGGCCCCGGTATTGTGGTGTTACTGGTGGACGCGATAAAGGGTTGGGCTGCCATCGCGCTTACCCGATACGAGATCCATTCGCATTTTGCTGACGCCGGCGGACCAAATGAGGCCATTGCCCCGATCGTGGCCGGCCTGTTCGCCATTCTCGGCCACATTTTCACCTGCTGGCTCAAATTCAAAGGCGGCAAAGGGATTGCCACGTCCGCCGGCGTCATGGTCGCCCTGGTACCGTGGGCCCTACTGGTCAGCCTCCTCCTCTGGCTGGTCGCGTTCGTCACCACGCGTTATGTCTCGGTGGCGTCCATCGCAGCAGCCGCGGTGTTGCCCGTTGCGACCTGGTTTACAACCCATGACGCCATGCTTACGGGCGTTACCTTCTTGGTGGCCGCCTTGGCCATCTACAAGCACAAAACCAATATCCAACGACTGATGAACGGCACGGAAAACCGCTTCCACTTCAAAAAGAAGGATCTCGCAACATGAAAATCACTGTCCTCGGGGCCGGCGCATGGGGAACGGCGCTGGCCCGCATCCTCGCCAGGCGCGACCATGATGTGACGCTTTGGGATTTCTTCCCGGAAACCGTCGAACTCATTCGCCGAACCGGACGCAACGAACGTTATCTCCCCGGCATTGAACTGCCACCGAATCTGCGGACGGAGGCCGACGCCACGGAAGCCCTGGCCGGGGCCGATCTCGTGGTGGTGGCCGCCGTATCAAAAGGCTTTCGCCCTGTGACTCAGGCGCTGGGCGCTTACGAAGGCATTGTCGTCAGCGTGACGAAGGGGATTGAATTTGAAACGGGCCTGACGATGACGGACATCCTGAGGGAAAACTCACCGCGCTCCCGCGTAGTCGCCATGTCCGGCCCGACCCTGGCGATGGAAGTTGCCCGAGGCATTCCCACCGCCATCGTGGCGGCGAGCACGGAACTCACCGCGGCGCAGACGGTGCAGGCCCTGTTTCACAGTTCGACCTTTCGCGTTTACACCAGCCCGGACCTCCACGGGGTTGAACTCGGCGGTGCGTTGAAGAACGTGATTGCCATCGGCGCCGGGGTTTGCGACGGACTGGGCTTTGGCGACAATTCGAAGGCCGCCCTCCTGACGCGGGCCATTTCCGAAATGCGCCGGCTCGGCGTCGCGTGCGGCGCCCAGGCTGACACCTTCACCGGCATGAGCGGGTTGGGCGATTTGATGGTGACGTGCTTCTCGAAACTTAGTCGCAATCGCGGTTTCGGCGAGCGCCTGGGCAAAGGCGAAAAGGCCGAAGCGATCGTCGCGAGCATGACGGCGGTGGCGGAAGGTTATCCCACGGCGCGCGCAGCCCGCGAGTTGGCCCGCAAGCACGGAGTTGAAACGCCAATCATCGAAGGGGTGCATGCCATGTGCTACGAGGGCAAAGACGTGCGCCAGGCCGTGCAAGACCTCACGGGGCGCGACTCGAAAGCGGAAGACTGAGTCGAAAGCCTAACCGTTTGGAGAGGCCGACGCGCTCGGAAGGGTTTCACCTCGCCCGCCAATCGCTCGGATCGCCCAATTGCGTACGGAATCCGCTGCGAAAGCTCCGGGAACGACACCCACCTTCAGAACGGACCGCCTTCCGTCGGCTGCGACAGGGTGGCTTTGATCATCCGCATCAAATCCGCATGGTTTTCCACCGCTTTGAACTGTGGGAACTGACGCTTCACGTTTTCCGGCGCATGGATTAGAAAACCGACGTGCGCCTCCGTGAGCATCGCGGTATCATTGAACGAATCACCGGCGGAAATGACGTTGTAATTGAGCAGCTTCAACGCGGCAACCGCCCGCTGCTTCTGCTCCGGAATGCGTAGTTGATAACCGGTGATGCGGTCGTCCGCCACGAGCAACCGATGGCACAGCAGGGTCGGGTAGTTAAGTTGTCGCAGGAGCGGGGCCGCGAATTGTTCGAAGGTATCTGAGAGGATGATGACCTGCACGATCGTCCGGAGTTCATCCAGGAATTCCTTCCCACCGGACAGCGGTCGCAACGTCCCGATCACGTTCTGGATGTCGGACAGCTTGATGCCGTGTTGGTCGAGAATGGCGATGCGATAGCGCATGAGTTTGTCGTAATCCGGCTCATCGCGTGTGGTGCGGCGTAATTCCGGGATCCCGGTCTTCTCGGCGACGGCAATCCAGATTTCCGGCGTCAGCACGCCCTCCATGTCCAAGGTCACAATTGATTGTTTCACGGGCGCGGAGTCTTCCAGAACGCATGCGGAGTGTCCAGCCGGGCTTGAAAGGAATCGCGGCCAATTGAACGATTGGCTCATTGATCTAAGGGGGAAATCCCCAGTGGCCGATGGGTATTGGCCCTGTTATATCTTGGTCATGAAACAAACGTTGCTGGCGTTGCTGTGCGTGGGGTTGACGGTGCTGGCCCGCGCCGAAAACTACGACCTCATCATTCGCAACGGCCGCCTGGTGGATGGCTCGGGGAATCCCGCCTTTTTTGCCGATCTGGCGGTCAAAGCGGGGCGCATCGCCGCGATCGGGCGCATCGCGGCCCCGGCTGCGACCGAGATTGATGCCACGGGAATGATCGTTGCCCCGGGCTTTGTGGACGTTCATACCCACGCCGATGAAGTCGCGGAGATGCCGCGCGCGGAAAATTTTCTGCGCATGGGCGTCACCACCGTCGTGGTCGGCAATTGCGGCGGCTCGACGCTGGAGATGAGAAAGTTCTTTCGCGAGATCGAAACCAATCGCATCTCCATCAATGTTGCCACGCTGATCGGCCACAACACCGTTCGCGAGCAGGCGATGGGCGGCAGCTTTGACCGGGCGCCCACGCCGGAGGAAATGGCGAAGATGAAGGCGCTCGTGGAAAGGGCGATGGCGGAGGGCGCGGTCGGTTTGTCCACGGGATTGATCTATTTGCCCGGGGTGTTTTCCAAGCCCGATGAAATCGTCGAACTCGCCACGGCGGTCACCCCGTATGACGGAATTTATGCCAGCCACATGCGGTATGAAAACTCGCGGATTTACGAGGCCCTGGAGGAAGTGTTTCGCGTCGCGCGCGAGGCCAAACTGCGGGTGGAAGTTTCCCATATCAAACTGGGCGGGGAAAAAGCCTGGGGCCAGGCGGAGAAGGTATTGGCGTGCATTGAACAAGCCCGCGCCGAAGGCCTCGACATCACCCAGGACCAATATGCTTACACCGCTTCCAGCACCACGATGCGCCAGTTGATTCCCGATGATGTTTTTGACGGGGGCCGGAAGAAGTTCCTGGAACTCCTCGCCGACCCGGTGGCGAAGGCGAAACTCGCCGCCCGCATGAAGGAGAAGATCCGGGCCCGGGGACGCGAGGATTACGCCTACGCGGTCATCGCCTCCTACCAGCATGACAAATCGCTCAACGGATTGAATATCGTCGAAGCCACGAAGCAAGTGCGCGGCTCCGTCTCGCTGGATGACCAGATCGAGATGATTTTGGAAATTGAAAAAAACGGCAGCGCGAGCGGCGTATTTCACGGCATGAACGAGGATGACCTGCAGAAGTTCATGCGGCATCCGAACACGATGATTGCGTGCGACAGCGGCTTGCGCGAATTCGGCAAAGATGTGCCGCACCCCCGCGGCTATGGCAACAACGCCCGCGTGCTGGGACGCTACGTGCGCGAACTCAAAGTGCTGCGGCTCGAGGATGCCATCCGCAAAATGTCCAGCCTGCCGGCGAACACGTTCCGTCTGAAACAACGTGGTCAGTTGCGGGAAGGCAACTGGGCCGACGTCGTGGTTTTCGATCCGGCAACGGTCAGTGATCCGGCGACCTACACTGATCCGCACCACTACGCCGTCGGCATTCCCCATGTGCTGGTGAATGGCGTGCCGGTCATCCAGAATGGTGAACACACCGGCGCGAAACCGGGGTTGGGGCTGAGGCACCTGCCGTAACCGCCGCGCGCATCGTCATCGCAAGCCAAAGGCGACCGCTAAGCCCCAGTTCCGAACGGCCTGGCCGAGATGTTTCGGATTTAGTTACGGCATGATCCGCAGGCGGGTTTTGTCGGCAGTTTGACCGGAGATCTCGCCGTCGCCGCTCCGGGTTGAGGATCAGATGGACTTCCCGGAAACCAACTCCCCCTTCACTACTTCAACCGCGTATCCATCCAGTCCAAAGTCTTCGCCCACATCGCCGGCGTATAAACATGGCCCTGACCGGGGTACACGACGCTCTCAAATTGGTTTGCCTTGCCATAAAGCGCGTAGGCGGGCCGCACGGCCGCTTCAATCGCATGGATACCATCCTCCGGCGAACCAGTGTCCTGGTCGCCATTCATCAGCAACACCGGGCGCGGCGCCAGCAACGCCACGACCGCTTCCGTATCAAAGTGATTCAGCAGGTTGGGCACATAATAATAGATCCCATGCGCTCGCAACGCTTCCTTGGCGATGAGATTCTGATAGCGCGTCAGGCACGCTACGGCGACGCCGGTTTGAATCCGTTCATCCAGCGCCATCAACCACCAGGAGCGCGTCGCTCCCATGCTCATGCCCGTGACGCCAATGCGGCGGGCGTCCACTTCGGGCCGGGCTGCAAGATAATCGAGCGCCATCAGGTCATCCCGCAGGATCATGCCCCACAACGTGCGACCGACCCAGAGGTTGAATTTGCTCGCGGTCCATTCGCCGGCGCCATTCCTTTCCGCCGCCCCGCCCGGCCCCAGGCCGTTGCGTTCGCCAAAACAATACGCGTCAATGGCCAGAACCACGAAGCCGCGTTTCGCGAAGGTCCGTCCGGGCGCTTCCGGAGTGTGGTTGGCCTGAAAAAGCTCTTCCTTCCCGATGTCGTATTCGCCGCCGTGCCAGTGGCAGTAAAGAATCGCCGGAGCCCGCCCAGAAATGTTTTTCGGCAACAGGAGATAGCCGGGCACCGTCGCCCCCGCTCCGTTGTCAAAGCGGAATTTTTCGAGCAGATAATCCCCGCGATCCTCCCGCGCCAGCGTCTCGATCCTCGCAGCAGTTGGACGCGGCGGCAGTTTACCAAGCAGTTCCCCCAGTTCTGCGCGGACTTGCTGGCGTTGCTTCTCCCACGCGACCTTGTCCGCGGGAATGGTGAACGGCGGCGCAAGCTCGGCGGACTCCAGCCAGCGATGGGCGGTGCTTTGATTATTTTGGGCCACGGCGGGATTTTCGGCCGAAGCAATCGCGGTGGCAACTCCCAAGGCGACCAAGGGCAAAATGATCTTCATCTTTGGCGACCGAAACTGGTTTTGAAACTCGACCCGGTGAATCTCCTGCTGGCGGTAATTCGATCAAAGTTTGTACTGTGGAATTTTCATCAGCGCGCCGTTCTTCAAGGCCGATTGGTGCGCCACGATGCCCGCGACCGTCATGTTCAGCGCCTTGGCGATGTCCACCAGCGGCGTGCGGTCTTGGAGAATGGCGGTGACGAATTCGTTCATGAGATAGCCGTGTGATCCACCGTGTCCGCCGCCGGCAACCCCGGGCGGAAGGGGTGGGCGTTCGAGGGGTGGCAGTTTCTTCTCCAGCCCTTCGTACTTGCCATAGTAGGAACCTTTTTGTCCGCGCACCCGGCCCATCTCCCCGCTGGCACCGGGGGTATCCCAGCTCACCGCCATGCGCGACATGCCACCTTCACTGGTACGGAACAGGGCGATCTCCGTGCCGAACGCGTTCCGGTAACGGTTGTTCGCCGGTTGCAGATGCTTGATTCGACTCGGCATCCCCATGCAGGAGACTTCGGTGAAGCTCCCGCCGGTCACGCCCACGTAATAAGCATTCGAGTGCGTTGGATACCATTGCGGCGGCAGCCCGATCCGCCAGCCCTCGTAGGAATCAATCGGCTCTTCCATGTAGTGATAATATTCGCCTTCGGAGTACACGAGCTGGCCGAGGCCGCCGGTCTGGTAAATCTGCCGCATGGCGTACAGCTCATCGTGAAAGCAGGACGTCTCGAACATCATGTATTTGCGACCGCTGGCTTTGACGGCGGCCAACAACTGGTCGGCATCCTTGAGCGAACCAAATACCGCCGGCACGGCGGAGGCCACATGTTTACCGTGCTTCAGCACCTCGATGCAATGCCGGGCATGACTTGGAGCGTCAGTGGCCACGAACACCGCTTCGATCCGATCGTCCTTCACCAAGTCTTCGAGCGAGGGATAGGTCTTGGCACAGCGCGTCACCTTGGCCAGCTCGGCACAGCGGTCCGGGAGCAGATCGCTGACGGCCACCACCTCCACGTTGGGATGGTCCTGGAAACCGAAAGCCGCGCCGAACTTGCAGACGCCGTAGCCGACGAGCCCCACGCGAATCTTGCGGTCGGAAACCGGTTTCCACCCGGCGGAAGCGTTAGGATTTTCCGCCGCCCGCTCAAACCCTTGAATCAGCTTCTCCTCGGCATGGACGACCGGAGCCAAACCCCAACCGGCGGCGGTGATGCCCATGGCATGCAGGAAAGAGCGGCGGGTAAAG